>JAKLLE010000077.1 GCA_023150295.1 Giesbergeria sp.
CATCTTGCAATCCTCCTTGGCAAAGAACACCGCCCCGTGGATTTGTGGACAACTCGGCTTGCCGAGTTGCCCACAAGCCCCACCGGGCTCCACTACGATGGATTCTCGTTGTCAAGTTCCACACGAAACGACGAAGAACCATCGGATCGCTCTGCGTATACCTCCCCGTCCTCGGATCGTACGAGCGGAAGTAGTTGTAATGCAACCCGCTCTCTGCGTCAAAGTACTGCCCAGGGTAGCGCAGGTTGAAGCGCACGGGCGCGATGCCGGTGCTGCCGGTGGTGGGGTTGGTGGTTTCATTGGTGAACCGTTTTGCCCCCAGCGTGGGGGCTTCGTCACCGTACGGGGTGTAGGCCCATTGCCAAGCGGCCTGCCCGTTGGCCTGCGTCAGGCGCCGGGGCGTGCCCAGGTGGTCGGTGTGGATGGCGTACAGGCGGTTGTCGATCTCTGCGGCCATCGGGATGGGGCCTTGGCTTGTGGGCAGGTACAGGAACTGGCTTTGCCCTGCGCTTTGTGCTCCGCCCATGCCGTATTCGCCCAAGAGGCTGCGAAAGCCGTGCCGTGGCAGCCACCTTCAACGCGATGGCCGACAAGATCCAGACCCTGGTGATGTCTCTGCAGCAAACCCAACGGCAGCAGAGCGAACAGTTGCATTTCACGCGCCAGTTGATCGACTCTCTGCCCCTGCCCGTCTTTGTGGCCGACTCCCAGGGCCGGTGCCTGGATGTCAACAAGGCCTGGGAACACCATCTGGGCGGGCCCGCGCACCAATGGGTAGGGCAACCCATCCACGCCCTCGGCATCCCCATGGCAGCACAGGCAGGCCGCACCGAATCCAGAGAGGTTCGCTGGAGTCTCGAAGACCACCGCACCCAGGATTGGACCTACATCCAGGCACCTTTCACCACCGCCAACGGAACGGCTGCTGGCACCATCGGCACACTGATCGACATCACCGAGCGCAAGCGCGCCCAGGAGACCTTGCAAGCCGAAAAGGAACGGGCGCAAGTCACCCTGGCCTCGATCGGCGACGGGGTGATCACCACCGACATGCACGGCCGCATCGAGACCATCAACGAGGCCGCCCAGCTCATGACAGGCTACCAGGCCACGCAAGCCATTGGCCGCCTGCTCGATGAAGTGTTCAGGTTCTTTGAGGAACCCATGAGCCTGACCACACCCAGCGGGTTTGGCCGCGAACTGCGCAGCAGCACCCTGCACCAGGCCGCGCAGCAGGTGCTGATCCACCGCTCCGGCGAACACTACGCCATCGAGTACACCGCTGCCCCCATCCAGGATGGTGAAGGAACCACCGCAGGCTGTGTGCTGGTGTTCCGGGACGTGACCGAAACCCGCGAGCTGCGAGAAAAGCTGTCCTGGCATGCCCGCCACGACGCCCTGACCGGCCTGCACAACCGCGTGGCCCTGGCCGAACGCCTGACGCACGCCGTCTTCACCGCCCGGCAGAACAACAGCCTGCTGGGCGTGTGCATGCTGGACTTGGATCACTTCCAGCGCATCAACGACCAGCACGGCGTGCGCACCGGGGACCGGCTGCTCAGGGAAGTCGCTCTGCGGCTGAGTGCTTTTGCCACCGCATCCGACGCCGTGGCACGTATGGGCGGAGACGAATTCGTCCTGCTGCTGGGCAACCAACCCGACACCCAGGCCATTGCCGCACGCGCCTTGCAGGTGCTGTCCCAGCTCGCGCAGCCCTACGCCATAGACCACCAAACCCTGCACGCCACCGCCAGCATCGGCATTGCGGTGTTTCCGCAGGACGATGTGGCCCCCGACACCTTGCTGCGCCATGCCGACCAGGCCATGTGCCACGCCAAGCGCACGGGCCGCAACCAGATACACCTGTTCGACGTACAGCAAGACCATGAAGTGCAAACCCTGCACACCCAGCAGACGCGGGTGGCGCAAGCGCTGCACGACGCAGAGTTCCGCCTGTACTACCAACCCAAGATCAACCTGCGCACCGGAGAAATCCTGGGCATGGAGGCACTGCTGCGCTGGCAACACCCCGAGCTGGGCCTGCTGGGCCCCCAACACGTGTTCCCGCTGATCGACGACACCGAGCTGACCGTGAAGGTCGGCGAGTGGGTGTTGGAACAGGCCCTGCGGCAAATGCGCCAATGGACCGCCGCAGGCCAGTGCTGGGCTGTGAGCGTGAACATTGCCGCCTGGCACT
Organism: Giesbergeria sp.; assembly: GCA_023150295.1. Taxonomy (GTDB): domain Bacteria; phylum Pseudomonadota; class Gammaproteobacteria; order Burkholderiales; family Burkholderiaceae_C; genus Simplicispira. The sequence goes on from JAKLLE010000077.1 coordinate 2,198, forward strand.
TCCACCGCCCCAACTTTGTGGAGCGCCTCAAGGCGATTCTGCAAACCTGCCCGGAAGTGCCACCATCACAGCTGGAGCTGGAGATACTGGAATCGGCCGCACTCGAAGACGTGGCCTACATGCGCAGCATGATGCAAAGCTGCCAGGCGCTGGGGGTGCGGTTTGCGCTGGACGATTTCGGCACGGGCTTCTCCTCCCTCTCGTACCTCAAGCGGCTCCCGGCCGAAACCATCAAGATCGACCAATCCTTCATCCGTGGCATCGTGGACGACCACGACGACCTCACCCTCGTCAACGCCATCATTGCGCTGGCAGCCGCCTTGCAACGCAAGGTCATCGCCGAAGGGGTGGAAACCCAGGCCCATAGCGACATACTGCTGCAACTGGGGTGTGAACTGGCACAGGGCTACGGCATTGCCCGGCCCATGCCCGCCGAACAGGTGCCCGAATGGGCACGCAGCTACCACCACCAGGCCTCGGCCCCAAAGGCTGTTTTCTGAGCACCTGAGGCAGCAACAAGGCTGCCGAACATGCCGCACTGGCTGGAATTCCCCCTCAGGGGCGCGTTTCCACAAAGAACGGCTGGTTGCCCTGCGTTGGCCCAGGCACGACGACGCCAGGCTCTACCGGCATGTCGAGCACGGTGCCCGGCTGCGGCGCGGGCGTTACGTCGGGGGCCTCGGGCACGTTGCCGTAGCTGCCTGGCGAAAACGGCGGTGCCTGGGGCGTGGCGTTTTCCAGCGGCACCAAGGGCGCTTCGATGATCTCGGGCTGCTCTGCTGCGGCGGGCGGCGGCGGGACTGGTGCAGTGCCTGGTGCGGGCACGGTGCCTGGGTCGGTGTCCGGCGCATCCGGCCCGCCGGTGCGGCGGCCGAACAGGTCGTACACCCAGTTGCGCACCCCGGCCACGGCTGTGCCCATCCAACTGCCTTCCTCCTCGTCGATGAAGCGTTCGTTGGTGTCGATCAGCTTGGCGCGCAGCGCCTGCTGGAACACCTCGCCCACCATGGGCAGCGCGCTGTGCGCGCCCTGGCCCCAGTAGTCGCTGCGCAGGGTGATGCGCCCGTCGTTGAAGCCCACCCACGCGCCAGCCACCAGTTGCGGGTGCATCAGGATGAACCAGCCATCCGTGTTGTCCTGCGTGGTGCCGGTCTTGCCGGCCACGTCGGCGCTGATGCCGTAGCGGCTGCGGATGGCCACGCCCGTGCCCTTGTCCACCACGCCACGCATGGCGTCGCGCAGCTGCTGCGCAGCCGTCAGGCCCAGCACACGCTCGGGCGCGGCGGGGGCGAAGTCTTCCAGCACCTTGCCGTTCTTGTCTTCGATGCGCGTGATGACGCGGGGCGCGTGGTAGCTGCCGCCGCTGGCAATGGCGCCGTAGGCCGCCACCATTTCCTTGAGGCTGACCGGGCTGGTGCCCAGCGCCAACGACGGCACCACGTCCAGCTTGGATTCACGCACGCCCATGGCGCGCGCCAGTTGCGCCACGCGCAGCGGGCCCACCTGTTGCATCACCTGCGCGGTGATGGTGTTCTTGGAAAACGCCAGGCCGTCGCTCAGCGTCATGGGCATGTCGCTGGGCGGCTTGTTGCCGTCCGTGGGGCGCCACACCTGCTTGTTGCCCAGCGGGATCTCCACGGCGGCGTCCATCAGCGTGTCGGTGGGCAGCAGGCCCTGGTCGAACGCGGCGCCGTACACAAAGGGCTTGAAGGTGGAGCCCGGCTGGCGGCGCGCCACCTGCACATGGTCGAACGGGTCTTGTGCGAAGTCGCGGCTGCCCACCCAGGCGCGTACCTCGCCCGTGCGCGGGTCCATGGCCATGAAGCCGGCCTGCACGCGCGTCTTCTCTTGCCGCAGCATGCGCAGGAAAGCCGGGTCGGCCAGCAGGTCCTTCAACGCATCGTCGGGCGCCGCGCCCTTGGCCACGGCGGCTTCGTAGCGCGCCGATTCGCGCACCAGTTGCCGCACCAGCGGGTTCTTGGGGTTCCAGGCGTTGCGCGCGGCCCAGGCCCCGTCGGCCACGCCCTGCAGCGCCCTGCCCTGGCGCGCCACGGCCTGGTTGGCGAGTGTTTGGAGGCGGTAATCGATGGTGGTGCGGATCACCAGGCCATCGGCATACAGGCTGTAGCCGTTGCGGTCGGCCCAGTCGATGAGCTGCTTGCGCAACTGCTGCGCCAGGTGCGGCGCGGGGCCGGCCGTTTCTACCTGCCGCTCGAAGCGGATGCGCAGCGGGCGCTTGCTGAGCGCGGCGTATTCCGCCTCGGCCAGCTTGCCGCGCTTCTTCATCTGCGCCAGCACGGTGTTGCGCCGCGCCTGTGCACGCTCGGGGTTCAGCACCGGGTTGTAGTAGGCCGTGCCCTTGAGCATGCCGATGAGCGTGGCGCTCTCCAGCACGTTGAGCTGGTCGGCCGACTTGTCGAAGTAGGTGCGCGCCGCCATCTCGATGCCGTAGGCGTTGTAGAGGAAGGGCACCGTGTTCAGGTAGGTCTCCAGGATCTCGTCCTTGGAGTACAGCGCCTCAATCTTCAGCGCCGTGATCGCCTCCTTGAGCTTGCGCGTGAGCGTGGGCGCGCGGCCAATGTCCTCGGGGTACAGGTTGCGCGCCAGCTGCTGCGTGATGGTGGAGCCACCCTGCTTGTCGCCCCCCAGCGTGCGCACCAGCGCCGACGCCGTGCGCCGCCAGTCCAGGCCCCAGTGGCCATAGAAGCGGTGGTCCTCGGTGGCGATCAGCGCGTCCACCACCGGCGGGGCGATCTCGCTGAGCGGCACCCACGCGCGGTTCACCCAGCGGTATTCGGCCAGCAGCTTGCCATCCGCTGCCAGCAGCTGCGCCGGCTGCTCCGTCTTGGCTTTGCGGATGTCGCGGATGCCCGGCGTGAACGGAATCAGCACCAGCACATACAGCAGCAGCGCCAGCCCGGCGGCGATGCACGCCCACAGCAGGCTGTGCAGCGAGAGCAGCTTTTCGGGCCGCTGCAGCATGCGCGCCCACAGCGGCTGGAGCGCGGCCCAGCGCGTGCGCAGGAAAGCAGGGAAAGACATGAGGTTTGGAGTCAAAAGTGGCTCAAACGCTTTATGGGTAAGCGCCAGCAGCTATCAAATTGGGAGTTTTGCAGGCGGGATGGGATGGCTTGCAGGCCGCCCACCGAGGGCGGGAGGTGCGCAGTTATACCGTCAATCCTTGGGCATTGCGGTTTGGGGTTGTAGCTGCCAAGGCGGCTTCAAGATGCTTGACCCCGATGGGGCGTAGTACAGCTTTCGACCCGTTGCAGTCGTTCAGCTTGCCAGCATCGAGGACTGGTATGCAACGGCGGCCGACTTTGGATATCCCTTGTTTGCTCTATGGTTCTTGCCTCGTAGCGACCAGCTGTCCAAGCCGCGTTCCGTACTTTTTGCACACCTCCGGGTTACTGATGAATCCGTTTTTCTGTTGCCCACGTATACTTGAAACAGCACAACTCAACAGGAAAGTCCCCATGAAGAATTTGACCCATTCCCTACTCGCCCTCACGGCAATCGCCACGCTTGCCGGTTGCTCCAGCATGGCCGTCGCCCCGGTCGAAGGACCACCCCGCGCCGAAAAAGCTGTCGCAGTGACGGCGTCCAACCGCTTGATCAAGTTCAACGCCGGCCAGCCGGGCCGCATCTTGTTCTCGAAGCCGATCAACGGCCTGCAGCCTGGCGAGCAGGTACTGGGTATTGACTACCGGGTTGCCAAAGACACGCTCTACGCGCTGGGCAGCACTGGCCGGCTGTACACGCTTGACGAAGACACCGCGACGGTCAAGCTGGTGGGCGAGCCTTTTGCCGCCCGCCTGGAAGGCGCCGAGTTCGGCTTCGATTTCAATCCAGTGGTCGACCGCATCCGTGTGGTGAGTGCCACCGGTCAGAACATGCGCCTGCACCCAGACACGGGCGCAGTGGTCGATGCCAACGCCGACACCCCAGGGCTGCAGACCGACGGCAAGCTGGCCTACGCCGCCGGCGATGCGCAGGCCGGCAAAGCCCCAGCGGTGGTCGGCGCGGCGTACAGCTACAACAAAGACAACCCACGCATCACCACCAATTACGTGCTTGATGCGACGGCTGGTACGCTGGCCATGCAGGGTAGCCGCGAAGGCGTCACGCCCGCAGTTTCGCCAAATACCGGATCTCTGTTCACGGTGGGTAGCCTGCGCCAGCCGTTCCAGACAGCCGCCTTTGACATTCAGGCAGTGAGCGACGTCGCCTTCGCCGCGCTGAACGCCGGCAGTGGCCCGAGCCGCTGGGTCACCATCAACCTCCAGACGGGCACTGCCACCTCGTTGGGCACCGTGGGTGGTGGCGAAACGGTTCGTTCTATCGCCTTGGAGCCTTGATGGCCGCACACGCTTTGCGCACTCTGGCTGCGATGCTGTGCCTAGGGGCAGCCTCTGCAGCTCACTCAGCCACCGTGTCGGTGACCGTCATCGACCGAGATGGCAAACCGGTGGTCGATGCGGTGGTGGTGGTCATTCCCGCAGCCGCAGGGGCGGGGCGAGCACCACTGGCCGCACAGGCCACCATAGCGCAGACCGGCCTGCGCTTCGTGCCAGCTGTCACCGTGGTGCCGGTCGGCGCACGCCTGACCTTCACCAACAATGACCAGTGGGAACACCATGTGCGCGGCTCTGCTGCGGGCATGGCGCAATTCGCTGCAAACTCGGCCGATGGTTTTTCGTTGCGCGTGGCTGGTAAGACCGAAGGCCAGCCAGCCCGCTCAGCCGACGTCATCGTCAGTCAACCGGGTGCGATTCTTCTGGGATGCCACCTGCATGCATCGATGAGCGCGCACATATACGTCAGCGATTCACCCTGGACCGATCGCACTGGTGCAGACGGTGGGGTGGTGTTCAATGACGTACCCAACGGGGTGGCTCAGGTACGCGTGTGGCACGCCGACCAGTTGACTGACCTGCCTCTTCGCACGGTGAATGCTGGCGCTCAGGCGGCTCAGGTGCAAGTGCAATTGCAGGTGGTTCCGCGGCGCAGACGCCAGTAGTGACTGCGGTAAGCGACATGTGAATTAAATGTTCCTCTCCCGCTCACTTTCTGGCCAAAAATTCTTGCGTGCTAGGCGAGATTCTCAGTTTTTGCGTGTCTAGCAGCCCTGACTGGATAGTCGCACCAGGCCTCGCCCTTATCCATCGAGAGGTATCGCCCGCTCATCGAGGGGTAGGTCCTGCAGCAATTTGCTGAGCACCCGGTCTCGTTGGAATAGCTGTCGTACGGACGTTGGCGGTTAAATGGCCGGTGATGGCCGATTGCCGCCCTCACCGCATACCGCCCGTGCGAGAACTCTCGCATCCCGATCGATAGACCGCCCAACCAACTACACCGTCCCCAACCCCAACTGCTGCAAAAACGGCAGCGTCTTCTCCGCCGCCCGCTGCCCTTCGGCAATCGCCTCCTCAGCGCGGTAGAAGTCCATCAGCCCCAGGTGGGCCAGTTGCGGGGCGATCACCACCTCGGGTGGGTCGCCGGCCATGCGGCTGCGGGTGATGCGCACCTGCATGATGTTGACGCTGGCCAGCACCACTTCCAGCAGCGACGGCGCGGGCAAGCGGGCCGGGTCACCGCCAACGTCTGGTGCCTTGGGCAATCCAGAGACGCGGCTGTTTGCGCACCAACTACAATGTAGTTACACTTTCAGCATGAGCACACTTCGCTTCGAGTGGGATGAACGAAAAGCCGCTGCCAATGCAAAGAAGCACGGCGTGAGCTTCGAAGAGGCCAAGTCCGTTTTCGTCGATGAGCAGGCCAAGCTGATAGACGACCCGGATCACTCACAGGATGAAGATCGCTTTGTTCTTCTTGGTCTAAGCAGCTCGCTTCGGCTGCTTGTCGTTTGCCATTGCTATCGGGACGAAGGCAACATCATTCGCTTCATCTCTGCTCGCAAGGCAACAACCCAAGAATCCAGGTTTTATCCGTAGAGGTGCCACATGCGCAAAGAGTACGACTTCTCCGCTGCTAGAAAGAATCCCTATGCTGCGCAGCTCAAGAAGCAAATCACCATTCGGCTCGATGAAGAGTCCATCGCGTACTTCAAGACCATTTCTGAAGACGTTGGCATTCCGTATCAGAGTCTCATCAATTTGTACCTGCGAGACTGTGCGGCCTCGCACCGGAAGCTGAATCTCAACTGGAAGTAACTTGTCTTGCGGCACGAGACTTCCAGCCATCTCATCGTCCAACAGACGCGGGCGCGCAACGTGCACCGCGTGAGTAAAGACCCAACCGCCTACACCGCCCCCAACCCCAACTGCTGCAAAAACGGCAACGTCTTCTCCGCCGCACGCTGCCCCTCAGCAATGGCCTCTTCGGCGCGGTAGAAGTCCATCAGGCCCAGGTGGGCCAGTTGCGGAGCGATCATTACCTCGGGCGGGTCGCCCGCCATGCGGCTGCGGGTGATGCGCACCTGCATGATGTTGACGCTGGCCAGCACCACTTCCAGCAGCGATGGGGTGGGCACGCGGGCCGGGTCGGGGGTGGGCAGCATCGCGGCAAAGCCATCTTGCAGGCGGCTCAGCCAGCCGGCCGCTTCCTCATCGTCCACCGGTACTTCAACAGGCGGCTTGGCCGCGCCGTTGGCGCCGGGCTTGCGCAGGTGGCGGCCCAGGATGTCGGCGTTCAGGTCCACGGCGATCACGATGTCGGCGCCCATGGCGCGCGCCAGCGACACGGGCACGGGGTTGACCAGCCCGCCGTCGACCAGCAGGCGGCCTTCGCGCTGCGCGGGGGTGAACAGGCCGGGCAAGGCCATGGAGGCGCGCACCGCGTCGGCCGTGGAGCCGGTGCGCAGCCACACCTCGCTGCCGGAATGCAGGCCCGTGGCGACGGCGGCGAAGGGGATGTCCAGTGCCTCGATGGGGCGGTCGGAGAAGCGGTTTCGGAAGAAGTCGATCACCCGCTCGCCCTTGAGCATGCCGCCCGCCAGCTTGAAGTCCATGAACGAAAACACGGTGCGCCCGGTCAGGCCGCGCGCCCATTGTTCGAAGCGGTCCAGCTCACCCAGCGCGTAGGCTGCGCCCACCACGGCGCCAATCGACGCGCCGCACACCAGGTCGGGCTTGATGCCCGCCTGCTGCAGCGCGCGGATCACGCCGATGTGCGCCCAACCGCGTGCGGAGCCGCTGCCCAGCGCCAGGCCGATGACAGGTTTGCGGTTCATGGCTGTGGCTCCGTGGGTGTCGGCGCGGCCAGCAGGGCCAGCATGCCGGCTTCGTCGAGCACGGGCACGCCGAGTTCCTGGGCCTTGGCCAGCTTGCTGCCGGCCTCCTCGCCCGCCACGACGTAGTGCGTTTTCTTGCTGACCGAGCCGGCCACCTTGGCGCCAGCGGCTTCCAGCATGTCCTTGGCGGCGTCGCGGCTGAGCGTGGGCAAGGTGCCGGTGAGCACCACCGTCTTACCGGCCAGCGGCAGCATGGCGCGCTCGGCCGGGGCGCCCTCTTCCCAGGTGACGCCGCAGGCGCGCAGTTGCTCGACCACTTCGCGGTTGTGCGGCTGGGCGAAGAAGGTGTGGATGGCCTCGGCCACCACGGGGCCCACGTCGTTCACCTGCAAAAGCTGATCGACCGTGGCGTCCATGATGGCGTCCAGGCTGCCGAAGTGCCGCGCCAGGTCCTTGGCCGTGGCTTCGCCCACCTGGCGGATGCCCAGCGCGAACAAAAAGCGCGGCAGCGTGGTGCGCTTGGACTTTTCCAGCGCGGCCAGCACGTTCTGCGCCGATTTTTCGGCCATGCGGTCGAGCGCGATGAGCGCCGTGAGGCCCATGCGGTACAGGTCGGGCAGCGTGCGGATCACGCCCTGGTCCACGAGCTGGTCCACCAGCTTGTCGCCCAGGCCCTCGATGTCCATGGCGCGGCGCGCGGCGAAGTGCAGCAGGGCCTCCTTGCGCTGCGCGGGGCAGAACAGGCCGCCGGTGCAGCGGTGGTTGGCCTCGCCCTTTTCGCGCACCACGGCGCTGCCGCACACGGGGCAGGCTTTTGGCATGTGGAAGTTGGCAACATAGCCCGCGCGCGGGCCGGGCACCACACCGACGATCTCAGGGATCACATCACCCGCGCGGCGCACGATCACCTGATCGCCCACGCGCACGCCTTTTTTGCGGATCTCGAACAGGTTGTGCAGCGTGGCGTTGGTGACGGTGACGCCGCCCACAAACACCGGCGCCAGCCGCGCCACGGGCGTGATCTTGCCGGTGCGGCCCACCTGCACGTCGATGGCCTCGATGCGCGTGGCCATCTCCTGCGCCGGGTACTTGTGCGCCACGGCCCAGCGCGGCTCGCGCGTCTTGAAGCCCAGCTGGCGCTGGAGCTGCAGGCTGTTGACCTTGTAGACCACGCCGTCAATGTCGTAGGGCAGCGCGTCGCGGCTGGCGCCTACCTGCTGGTGGAACGCTACCAATTCAGTAGCGCCTAGCGCAGTCTGCACCTGCTCTGCAACCGGAAAACTCCATGATTTCAGTGCCTGCAGCAGTTCAAAGTGCGTGGCAAACGCCGGGCCGCCCTCGGCCTCGGACGTGATGGCACCCAGGCCGTAGGCAAAGAAGCGCAGCGGCCGTTGCGCGGCAATGCCCGAGTCGAGCTGGCGCACGGCACCGGCGGCGGCGTTGCGCGGGTTCACGAAGGTCTTGCCGCCCTGGGCGCGCTGGCGCTCGTTGAGCGCGTCAAAGTCGGCGCGGGGCATGTAGACCTCGCCGCGCACTTCCAGCAGCGGTGGTACGCCAGCGGGCAGCATGAGGGGAATCTGCCGTATGGTGCGGATGTTGTGCGTGACGTCCTCGCCCACCTCGCCGTCGCCGCGCGTGGCGGCCTGCACCAGTTTGCCGTGCTCGTAGCGCAGGCTCATGGCCAGGCCGTCGAACTTGGGCTCGGCCACGTATTCCACGGGCGGGTCGGATTCCTGCAGGCCCAGCTCGCGGCGCACGCGCGCGTCGAAGGCCTGGGCGCCGCTGGCCTCGGTGTCGGTCTCGGTGTGGATGCTGAGCATGGGCACGGCGTGGCGCACGGGGGCCAGGCCGTCCATCACCGCGCCAATCACGCGCTGGGTGGGCGAATCGGGGGTGACCAGTTCAGGGTGCTCGGCCTCCAGTGCCTGCAGTTCGCGGAAGGCGCGGTCGTACTCGGCGTCGGGCACGCTGGGGCTGTCTTGCACGTAGTACTCGTGCGCCCAGGCGTTGAGTTGCTGGCGCATTGCTATTATTTTTATAGCTGCTTGCGCCCGTCCATCATGCGCTGGAGGCGGAAAAAGCTCCAAGTTCTCAGTCATGGGCGAAACAGCCCTTCAACTGAACAAACGACGGGCCTGCGGCGAGCCAGCGGACAGGTCGCGGCCGTCGAGCTGGTCATAGAGCTGCTCCAGGTCGGCGGCAATGGGGTCCATGGCCATGGCGGGCAGCGGGTTGCCGTTCTGGTCGCACAGCACGCCGTCCATGCTCTCGCACAGGGCAGCGGCCACCTGGCGCAGGCGGGCAAAGGGCTGCTCGGCACGCGGCACGTGGGCCACGTCCAGGCTGAGGGATAGCTCGCGGATGGCCGATTGCTCGGGGTCGTCCGACAGGGCGGCCTGGGTGTCGTAGCCCAGGCCCAGCACGGGCGACAGGCCCGCCGCACCCGCGGGCAGCACCATGCGGCCAGGCAGCGCACCGGGCACAAAGCCCAGGCGGGCGGCGTTTTGCTGCACGTAGCCGGGGCTCCAGGCGGCCTGGCGGGCGCGCAGCTGGAAGGCGAGCTGCGCGTCGTGGTCGCTGGCGAACTGGTCCAGTTCGCGGGCGCGGGCCACTTCCTGCAGCATGTCGGGGAACTCGGGCGTGGCGTTGATGGCGTCGGCAAAGGCCTGGGCCTTCATGACGAATTCGGAGAACTCGATCTCGTTGAGCGCGCCCATGCGGTTGGCCAGTTGCACCCCGGCCTGGAAGGCGCGGTAGCGCTGGCCGGGCACGGGGGTTTCCCACTGGCCGGTAGCGTCGTTCTGGGCCTCGATGGCAAAGGGCTTGCTGCCTGCGCGCCGGGTGGGCGGCAGCACGGCCAGGGCCGCTTCGCCGGGGACGGAGTGCTCGGGCACGATGGCGGCCATGGCGTCGATCAGCGGGTCGAGCTGGAACCAGCGCTCGGGGCTGGCGTGCACGGGCGGCACGGGCAGGTGCAGGGCGTCGTCCACATCCACGCCGTGGATGCTGGGCTCGGGGCCGCGGTCCAGGCCGTGCACGGGCGACGGGGTGGGCACGCTGGCGTCCAGCGCGTCCAGCGCGGGTTCCAGGCGCTGCGCGGGTTCGGCGGACGCGTCGCGCTCGGGCGGCTGGGCCTTGCGCGGGGCGTTGCGGTGGGTGGTCCAGGCGTTGTAGGCCACGATCAGGGCCAGCAACACGGCGCCAATGACGGCCAGGCTGATTTGCAGGTTGCTCATGGTTTGGTGTGATTCGATATCTCAGTATTCCATTGCCCAGCCCGACACCCGCAACCTATGAAACGGGCGCGGCCCAGGCCAGCGGCCCCCGCGCAAGGGCCGCCAACATGTCCATACCCGGGCGCTGGGGGCGTCCCCCTTCCGCATCGCGCAGCAATGCCAGAGAAGGGGGAAGGCGCGCAGCGCCACAGGGGGTTGTACCTCATGTCATGCGTCAGCCATCGACAAAGCGGACTCCATGTCCACCGCCACGATGCGCGAAACGCCCTGCTCCTGCATGGTCACGCCGATGAGTTGCTCGGCCATTTCCATGGCGATCTTGTTGTGGCTGATGAACAGGAACTGGGTGCCCTGCTTGCTCATGCTGGTGACCAGCTTGGCATAGCGCTCGGTGTTGGCGTCGTCCAGCGGCGCGTCCACCTCGTCGAGCAGGCAGAACGGAGCGGGGTTGAGCTGGAAGATGGCGAACACCAGCGCAATAGCGGTGAGCGCTTTCTCGCCACCCGAGAGCAGGTGGATGGTCTGGTTCTTCTTGCCCGGCGGCTGGGCCATGACCTGCACGCCGGAATCCAGAATTTCGTCGCCGGTGATGATGAGCCGCGCCTGGCCACCGCCGAACAGCTCGGGGAACATGCGCCCGAAGTGCTGGTTGACGGCATCGAAGGTGCCCGAGAGCAGGTCGCGCGTTTCGGCGTCGATCTTGCGGATGGCGTCTTCCAGCGTCTGCATGGCCTGCTGCAGGTCGGCGGTTTGCGCGTCCAGGAACACCTTGCGCTCGCGCGCGGCGGCCAGTTCTTCCAGCGCGGCCAGGTTGACGGCGCCCAGCGCGGCAATTTCGCGCTGCAGGCGGTCGATCTCGCCCTGCAGGCCAGACAGGCGCACGCCGCCTTCAGCCACCGATTGCGCCAGCGCCTCCAGGTCGGCCTGCGCATCTTGCAGCAGGGTGCTGTACTGCTCCAGCCCCAGGCGGGCGGCCTGTTCCTTGAGCTGCAGTTCGGTGATGCGCGTGCGCTGGGGCTCCATGGCGCGCTCCAGTTGCAGGCGGCGCTCGTCGCTGGCGCGCAGGCGGGCGGTCAGGTCGTCGTACTGGCTGCGCTGGGCGGCCAATTCCTGCTCGCGTTGCAGCTTGAGCGCCAGCACCTGCTGCAGCCCGCCCTGGGCGGCGGCGTCGGACAGGCGCTCCAGCTCGCCCTGGGCGCGCTGGCGTTCGTCCTGCAGGGCCTGGGTTTGCTGAGCGGCGGTGTCCAGCGTGCGCGAGAGTTCGGCGCGCCGGGCCTCCAGGCTGCGCTGCGAGAACGTGGCCTCCTGCGCCTGGCGCTCCAGGCTGCGCTGCTGCTCGCGGCATTCCTGCAGGCGGCGTTCGGCCTCGATCACCCGGTCGCCCAGCTGGGCGTGGCGCTCCTGGCTGTCGGCCAGTTGCATGTCGAGTTCTTCAAAGCGGGCTTCGGCGGCCACGCGGCGCTCTTGCAGGTCGTCCAGCTGGGCCTGCACTTCGGCCAGGTCGGCACCGATCTGCTCGCTGCGCGCACGCGCCTGCTCGGCCAGTTGCGACTGGCGCAGGTGCTCCACCTGCAGCTCGTGGGCGCGCGACTGTGCCTCGGCGGCCTCGCGGCCCAGCGTGGCCAGGCGCTGGGTGGCGTCGGCGTAGGCGGCCTCGGCGCGCACCAGCGCGGTACGGGCCTCTTCGCCGATGAGGGCCTGGGCGCGCAATTCCTTGTCGAGGTGCTCGATCTCCTGGGCGCGCGCCAGCAGGCCCGATTGCTCGGAGTCCTGCGCATAAAAACCCACGCTGTGCGCGGTCACGCAGTGCCCCTGTGGCACGTAAATGGCGCTGCCGGGCGCAAGCTGGGCGCGGCGGTCCAGCGCCTCGTCCAGCGAGGGGGCGGTGTGGCAGCCCACGAGCCAGTCTTCGAGCACGGCGCGCAGCCCAGCGTCGTGCACGCGCAGCAGGTCCGACAGGCGCGGCAGGCCGTTTGCTGCGGCCGGCGTGGGTGCCTGCGGCGGCGTGAAGAAGGCCAGCTTGGCGGCGGGCGCATCGCCCCCGCCCGCGCCCAAGAAGCCGCGCACCATGTCCAGGCGCCCCACTTCGAGCGCGCCCAGGCGCTCGCGCAGCGCGGCTTCCAGCGCGTTTTCCCAGCCGGGTTCGATGTGGATGCGGCTCCACAGGCCCTGCAGGCCGTCCAGGCCGTGCTTGGCCAGCCAGGGGCGCAGTTTGCCGTCGGTCTTGACCTTTTCCTGCAGCGCCTTGAGGGCCTCCATGCGCGCCGAAAGGTCGGCCTGGCGGGCGGTCTCCTGGTTCACGGCCTGCTGGCGGGCGCGGCGGTCTTCGTCCAGGCGGGGCACGGCTTCCTGCAGTTCTTCCAGCCGGGCAGCGGCCAGTTCCTGGGCCTCGGTGGCGGCTTCGCACTGGCTGCGCAGGTTGGCCAAACGCGCTTCGTCGGGCGCGGCCAGGGCGTTGCGGTCGGCGCGCAGGCGCTCGAAGCGGGCGTCGGCCTGGCGGCTTTGTTCGTCGATGCTGCGCTGCTCTGCCGCCAGCACCTGGATTTGTTGCTGCACCTGCACCACGCTGGCGCGTTGGGCGTCGGCCTGGCCCTGGGCCTGGCGCAGGGCTTCTTCCAGGTCGGGCAAGCGCATGGCCTGTTCTTCGACCTGGGCAGCCAGCAGCTCGGCTTTTTCCTCGGCATCGACCCCAGCCCCGGCCAGGTGCTCCAGCTCGGCATCGGCCTCTTCGCGGCGCGCCTGCCACTGGGCGATCTGCTCGGCCAGTTGCACCAGGCGCTGCTCCACACGCTGGCGCCCTTCGAGCACGTAGCGGATTTCGGCCTCCAGGCGGCCGACTTCGGCACTGGCCTCGTAGAGCTTGCCCTGGGCCTGGTTGACCTGGTCGCCTGCGGCGTAGTGCGCCTGGCGGATGGTTTCGAGCTCGGCCTCGACATGCCGCAGGTCGGCCATGCGCGATTCCAGCTCGTTGACGGCAGCAAGCCCTTCGCTGCGCACGCGGGCCTGTTCGGCCTCGGCCTCGGTGCGCTTGAGGTACCACTGCTGCTGCTGGCGCAGCGTGGCCTGGGACTGCAGTTGCTTGTAGCGCTCGGCGATCTCGGCCTGCTTTTCGAGCTTTTCGAGGTTGCTGCCCAGCTCGCGCAGGATGTCTTCCACACGGGTGAGGTTCTCGCGCGTGTCGTGCAGGCGGTTTTCGGTCTCGCGGCGGCGCTCTTTGTATTTGGAGACACCGGCGGCCTCTTCCAGGAACAGGCGCAGCTCCTCGGGGCGCGACTCGATGATGCGGCTGATGGTGCCCTGGCCGATGATGGCGTAGGCACGCGGCCCCAGGCCCGTGCCCAGGAACACGTCCTGCACGTCGCGGCGGCGCACGGGCTGGTTGTTGATGTAGTAGCTGCTGTTGCCGTCGCGCGTGAGCACGCGCTTGACGGCGATTTCAGTGAACTGGTTCCACTGGCCACCAGCGCGGTGGTCGGCATTGTCAAAGACCAGCTCCACGCTGGAGCGGCTGGCGGGCTTGCGCGAGGTGGTGCCGTTGAAGATCACGTCCTGCATGGACTCGCCACGCAATTCGCTCGCCTTGGACTCGCCCAGCACCCAGCGCACCGCGTCCATGATGTTGGACTTGCCGCAGCCGTTGGGCCCCACCACGCCCACCAGTTGCCCTGGCAGCATGAAGTTGGTGGGTTCGGCAAACGACTTGAAGCCGGAGAGTTTGATGGAGTTGAGACGCACGGAACACCCTGTCAGACGCCAGCCCCTGCGGCCCCTGGGGGGCGGGATGCTGGCTCACACGCCAGGCCGGGGCAGTGAAAGCCCCGCCGACAAGGCGCCGATGTTACCCGAGCGCGGTGTCTTGGCGTGGGTGTGGTGCGAGCGTGCAAACAATGGAAACATGATGGAGGGACTTGCAAAATTCAAAACCGCAACATGGCGGAAACACTTCGGTGCTCAATATTTGAGCACTTTGCGGTTGTCAGGAAGAATGCGCAGCGCTATCGCATCGATTCCCCCGTGGGTGACCCGCAGTGCTCCCT
>JAKLLE010000078.1 GCA_023150295.1 Giesbergeria sp.
GCGGATCGCGCGCCGATTGCGCCTGGGGTCTCCCAGATCTATGCTCTCAAATTCCGTGGCAGCCCAGCTCATTGCGTTTGTCGCTATGAAATCAGTAGCTTACTTCATGGCCGCGACGGACTTGTGTATAACGAAATGGCGTAACCCTGGTCCAACCATTCACGCAACTGGCGTGTGGCGGTCTGCAGCACCCAGTCGCCAATCGGCAGGATCATGCCGCTGGACTCTGCCACGGGGATGAACTCTGCGGGCGAGACGCGGCCCAGTTCGGGGTGCTCCCAGCGCAGCAAGGCTTCGGCCCCCAGAATGGCGCCGCTGGCCACGCACACCTGCGGCTGGTAGTGCAGGTAAAGCTGGTTGCGCTCCAGCGCGCGGCGCAGTGCGTTTTCCAGCAGCAGGCTGCGGTCCGAGCGGGCCTGCATTTCCGCCGTGAAGAACCGGTAGTGGTTGCGCCCGCTTTGCTTGGCGTGGTACATGGCCGCATCGGCGCAGCGCGAGAGGGCGTCAAAGTCCTGCCCGTCCTGAGGGTACACGGCAATGCCCATGCTGGGCGTGATGACCAGCTCATGGGCGTCGATGTCAAACGGTTGATCAGCCGCACGCAAGAGCTTTTCGGCCACATGGGCGGCGCCCACGGCGTCGGTGTCGGGCAACACCAGGATGAACTCGTCCCCGCCCAGGCGCGCGATGGTGTCCTGCTCGCGCAGCAGGCCCGCCAGGCGCTGGGACACGGCGCACAGCAGTGCATCGCCCACGCGGTGGCCCAGGGCGTCGTTGATGTTCTTGAAATGGTCCAGGTCCAGAAACACCAGGGCCACGCACTGCCCCTGGCGCTGCGCGGCGCCCAGCGCCTGATGGCAGCGGTCGGCCAGCAGGCTGCGGTTGGGCAGCCCGGTCAGCGCGTCGTAATGGGCAAGCTGGCGCACCTTTTCCTCGGCCCGCTTGTTGTCGGTCACATCACGCGAGATGACCACAAAGCGCGGAGCTTCGCCTTCCGCCAGGGCCTTGCGCGCCACGGACAGCTCGAACCAGCGCTCGCCCATTTCCAGCGGCAGGCAGATCTGCGCCCCCACCGACCAGCCCTGCGCGTGGGCCTCCTGCAAGGCCTGCAACACGCGGTCGGCCTGCGCCTTGGGCATTGCATCGTGCACAGTGCGGCCCAGCAAGTCTTTGCTGGGCCTGGTCAACCAATCCTCACGCGGAGAATGGGTGCTGTAGTAGCGGCCATCCAGGTCCACCTCGAACATCAGGTCAGGGATGGCACTGATGGTCGCCTCCAGGTGGCGCTGCGTGGCCAGAATCTCGCTGGTGCGCTGCGCGACCAGCGCCTCCAGCTCCAAATCCCGCACACGCATGGCATACAGCAGCCAAGCCAGGTAAGCGAGCAAGGCACTGAAGGCTGTGCCCACCAGACCCTCGAGCATCAGGCCGCTGCGCTGCACCCATCCGCGCGTGGGCGCCAGGCTCAGGGTCCAGGCGCCGTTGGGCAGTTCCAGGTCACGCCCCACAGGGTCATGCAAGGCTTCCGGCTTCCAGGCCTCGATGCGCTGACGCTCGCCGGTTTCAGGATTTTTGCGCCACAGCTCGTAGGCATAGCCGCGCTCGCGCAGCATCTCCAGCCGGGCCGATTCCAGCGCCTGCGGAAAGCGCAGCGTGACGTAGCTGAAGCCCCAGAACACCTGGGCGTCCTGGCCCGTGCTCAGAAAGATGGGCAAGCGCCCCACCACCCCCAGCCCGCCCTGCACCAGTTGCAATGGCCCGGCCAGCGTGAGCTTGCCCGTGTCTCTGGCGCGGCGCGCTTCCTTGTTTTGGGCAATGTCTTCCAACTGGTTGAAGCCAATGCTCTTCTCGTTGCCTGCACGGGGCACCACACAGCAGATGACGCCCCCTGGCGACAACCCGAGGGCGGATATGCCGGGGTAGAACGGCAACATCTGCGTGGCCACACCGTTGAAATCGTTCACGAAACCCCGGCCCTGGCGCACCAGCGCGGCAATGGCATAGGTGGCGGACAAGGCCCGCTCTATGCCCCGTTACAGCGACTGTGCGTGGTCTGCCGCCAGGTCGGCCGCCAGTGCGCGGCTTCTGGCCTCCTGCTGCTGCGCCGAATGGCGCAACCAGAACGAGACCATGACCAGGCCGCACGCAAACACCAGCAGCGCAAGCAGCCACTGACGTTGGCGAACGGCAGAAACGGACATGGAAGGGAAAGGGTAGTGACAACCGGTATGCGTCCATTGTCACCAATTCCGGGGGCTTGTGCATGTGTTGGCGAGCACCTGCGCCCGCTGTCGGCCGCATGCAACGACCCCAAACCCATGGCCAAGGTGCGGTCAAACCGGGCTGGATTTGCAGGAATCTTAAATGATGCATACGCTATGCATATTTAAATCACCACTTAACGACCATGTCCGCGCCCACCGAAACCGCAGCCCCCCGCCGACCGCAGGACGCGGCCCTGCAGCAGGCCCTGCACACGCCCTACCCGCACGGCTTCACCACCGACATCGAATCCGACAGCCTGCCGCCGGGCCTTCATGAAGACACCATCCGCGCCATCTCGCGCAAGAAGCGTGAGCCCGCCTTTTTGCTGCAATGGCGCCTGGCCGCCTTTGAGCGCTGGCGCAGCATGGCGCCGCCCGACTGGGCGCAGCTGCGCATGGAGCCGGTGGACTTCCAGGCGCTTTCCTACTACTCGGCGCCCAAGTCGCTCAAGAACGCGCCCAAGAGCCTGGACGAGGTGGACCCCCAACTGCTGGAAACCTACGAAAAGCTGGGCGTCCCCCTGCATGAGCGCGCCCGCCTGGCCGGGGTGGCGGTGGATGCGGTGTTCGATTCGGTGTCCGTGGGCACCACCTTCCGCGAGCAGCTTGCCGAGGTGGGCGTGATCTTCTGCTCGTTCTCGCACGCCGTGGAGCACCACCCGGCGCTGATCGAGCGCTACCTGGGCAGCGTGGTGCCGGTGGGCGACAACTTCTATGCCGCGCTCAACTCGGCGGTGTTCTCCGACGGCTCCTTCGTCTATATCCCCAAGGGTGTGAAATGCCCGATGGAGCTGTCCTCGTACTTCCGCATCAACGCACGCAACACCGGGCAGTTCGAGCGCACGCTCATCATTGCCGAGGAAGGCAGCTCGGTCAGCTACCTCGAAGGCTGCACCGCGCCGCAGCGCGACGAGCACCAGCTGCACGCGGCCGTGGTGGAGCTAGTGGCGCACGACGATGCCTTCATCAAATACTCCACGGTGCAGAACTGGTACCCCGGCGACGCCCAGGGGCGCGGCGGTATCTACAACTTCGTTACCAAGCGCGGCCTGGCCGCCGGTAAGCGTTCGCGCATCGCCTGGACGCAGATCGAGACCGGCTCGGCCATCACCTGGAAATACCCCAGCGTGGTGCTGCAGGGCGACGACTCCAGCGGCGAGTTCCATTCCATCGCCGTGTCCAACCACTGGCAGCAGGCCGACACCGGCACCAAGATGATCCACCTGGGCCAGCGCACCAAGAGCCGCATCGTCTCCAAGGGCATCAGCGCCGGACGGGCGCAGCAAAGCTACCGCGGCCTGGTGCGCGTGAACGCGGGCGCAGCGCAGGCGCGCAACCACACGCAGTGCGACTCGCTGCTCATCGGCCCGGACTGCGGCGCGCACACCTTCCCCTACATCGACACCGCGCGCGGCGACGCCGTGGTGGAGCATGAGGCCACCACCACACGCATTTCTGAGGAGCGCCTGTTTTACTGCCAGCAACGCGGCATCGACCCCCAGGAGGCCACGGCGCTGATCGTGGGGGGCTTTTGCCAGGCCGTGCTGGAAGAGCTGCCCATGGAATTTGCCCTGGAAGCCAAGGCGCTGCTGGCCGTGTCGCTGGAAGGCGCGGTGGGCTGATGGCACGAATTTACAAGCCAAAACGGGCGCTAGCCCTCGTGGAATATGCGCAAGCAGCTATCAAAATCATAGAAAGGACATCCCCATGACATCCCCCAACCCTCTGCTTCAAGTGCGCGACCTGCGCGTGGATGTGGGCGAACGCACGGTGCTGCGCGCGGTGCACCTGGATGTGCCCGCCGGTGCCCTGGTGGTGCTGATGGGCGCCAACGGCAGCGGCAAGAGCACGCTGGGCATGGCGCTGGCCGGGCACCCGGCCTACCGCGTGGCCAGCGGCCAGGCGCTGCTGGGCGGCACCGACCTGCTCGGCCTGAGCGCGCATGAGCGCGCGCGCCAGGGCCTGTTTGTCTCGTTCCAGGCACCGCCCGACGTGCCCGGCGTGAAGAACAACCTCTTCATCCGCACCGCGCTCAACGCCCAGCGCCAGGCCCAGGGGCAAGAGCCGCAGGACGCGTTTGACTTTCTGGCCGACGCCCGCGAGAGCGCAAAGCGCCTGGGCCTGCCCGAGTCGCTGCTGGGCCGCCCGGTCAACGAAGGCTTCTCCGGCGGCGAGCGCAAGCGCAACGAGCTGCTGCAACTGGCCCTGCTGCGCCCACGCCTGGCGCTGCTCGACGAAATCGACTCCGGTCTGGACGTGGACGGCGTGCGCGCCGTGCTGGCCCTGGTGCAACACCTGCGCGCACAGGGCACGGCGTTCATCGTGGTCTCGCACTACCTGCAGCTCATCGAGCAATTGCAGCCCGATGCCGTGCTGCGCCTGGACCAGGGCTGCATCGCCCAAAGCGGCGGCCTGGAACTGGCGCGCGAGATTGCCCGCACCGGCTTTGGCCCCCAGGGCACCACACCTGCGAGCGCACCCGCCGCCGCCCACCCCGTGGAGGCCTGAGCCATGGACAGCGCCCACGCCGACCGCCTGGCCGCCCGCCACCACCTGCACACCCAGGGCTGGATAGGGCGGCGCAGCGAACACTTCCGCCACCTGCCACCGCCCGCGCTGGACGACTGGATCGGCCCCGACGCCAACGCCCCGCTGTGCGAAGCACCCACCCTGTCGGGCGCAGGCTGGCTGCTGCAGCCCGTGGGGCCAGCGGCCACCGCCGGGGTGGATGCGCGCTGGCTCGACGCGCTCGACCCCACCCAGCGCAGCGCCCTGTTCGCCGGGCTGCCCGCGCCGGGCGACGACGATGCTGCCCCCTTTGCCTGGGCGCAGCGCGCGCTGTGCCGCCAGGGCCTGCGCCTGCGCATCCACACACCGCTGGGCAAGGCTGCGGCGGATTGCGACACCGTCTGGCTGCACCTGCGCCACCAACCGCGCGACACCGTGGAGGCGCCGCTCTTGGTGTTGGAGCTGGAAGCCGGTGTGCGCTGCGTGCTCATCGAAACCCACGAGCGCACCCCCAGCACCTGCGGCCACGCCCTGGTGCAGAACCTGCACACCCACATCCACCTGGCCGAAGGCGCCCAGCTGCAGCACCTGCGCCTGGCGCTGCCGCAGCAGAATGACCGCGTGGCCCAGCACGTGCACGCCCGGCTTGCCCGGGGCGCGCACTACACCCAGGCCCTGGTGGCCACGGGGGCCAGCTACCACCTGCAACGCACCACGCTGCAACTGCAAGCCCCCAGCGCCCAGGCGCGCACCGCCGCCCTGCTGCTGCCCGCGGGCCAGGTGCTGGAGCAGCAGGTGCACACCCGGCTGGACGCCGCCCACACCCGCGCACACACCGAAGTGCTGGCCCTGGCCGCAGGCCGCGAGCGCGTGGTGGCCAACGCCCACAGCCGCATCGCCCCCGGCGCGCACGAGGCCCAGGTGCGCCAGCGCCTGAACGGCGTGGCACTGGGCGGCCAGCCGCGCATGGTGCTGCGCCCGCACCTGGAAATCCTGCACGACCAGGTGCAGGCCGCCCACGGCGCCACCTGGGGCCGCCTGCCCGAAGACGCGCTGTTCTATGCCCTGCAGCGCGGGCTGGACGAGGCGCAGGCCCGCGCCCTCCTTACCGAAGGCATGGCCCGCGCCGTGCTGGAGCGCGCGCTGGACACGGGTGACGGCGCCCAGGCCCTGGCCCAGTGGCTGGAGGGCGGCGTGCTGGCCCAGGCCCTGGCGCGCCAACTGCAAGCGGAGGCTCCCCATGTGGCTTGACACCCCTGCCCAACTCTTGCGTACCGCTGCGCTCACGCCCGGCTCTGACGAACTGCGCGCCCAGTTCCCGCTGTTGCAGCAGGCCATCCACGGCGCGCCGCTGGCCTACCTGGACAACGCCGCCACCACCGCCATGCCGCTGGAGGTGCTGCATGCGCTGCAAGACTTCGAAACCCGGCACCGCGCCAACATCCACCGCGGCGTGCACACCCTGAGCCAGCTGGCCACCGACGACTTCGAGGCCGCGCGCGCCACGCTCAAGCAGTTTGTCGGTGCCACCGATGCGCATGAACTGGTCTTCACCAGCGGCACCACCGAGTCGCTCAACCTGGTGGCCCACGGCCTGTGGACCGGTGGGCCCCAGCAGGCCGGGCTGCGCGCGGGCGACGAGATCATCGTCAGCGGCCTGGAGCACCACGCCAACCTGCTGCCCTGGCAACGGGCCGCGCGCCAAAGCGGCGCCGTGCTGCGCCTGCTGCGCCCCGACGCGCAGGGCCGCCTGCACGTCGCCGACCTGCAGGCGCTGCTGTCGCCGCGCACCCGGGTGCTGGCCCTCACGGCCAGCGCCAACGCCACCGGCGAACGCCCGCCGTATGAAGACTTGCTGCGGATGGCTGCGCAGGCCGGGGCCTTGACCGTGCTCGACGCCGCCCAGGCCGCCGCGCACGCCATGCCCGCGCTGGCCCAGATCGACTGTGACTTCCTGGCCTTTTCCGGCCACAAGATGCACGGCCCCATGGGCATTGGCGTGCTGGTGGGGCGGCGCAGCGCGCTGGAGCGTCTGGAGCCCCTGCGCCTGGGCGGCGACATGGTGGCCCAGGTGCGCTGGGACAGCGCCACCTACGCCGAGTTGCCCGCGCGCCTCGAAGGCGGCACGCCCAATGTGGCGGGCGCCGTGGGCCTGGCCGCTGCCGTGCGCTTCATCGAGCGCGTGGGGCGCGACGCCATCGCCGCCCATGTGCACGCCCTGCGCGCGCAGGCGCTGCGGGGCCTGGCGCGCATCCCTGGCATCACCGTGCTCTGCGCCCACGCAACGCAGTCGGCGCTGGTGTCCTTTGTGGCCGCACAGGTGCACCCGCACGACATCGGCACCCTGCTGGACGCGCGCGGCATTGCCGTGCGCACCGGCCACCATTGCGCCCAGCCGCTGATGGACCACCTGGGCTTGGGGCCGAGCACGCGCGCCTCGTTCGCCGCCTACAACACGCCCGAGGAGGTGGAGCGCCTCATCGCCGCCGTGGCCCACGCCGTGGAGGTGTTGCGATGAGCGCCGCCGAGAATGACCTGTACCAGGAACTGGTGCTGGAACACAAGCGCGCACCGCGCAACTTCGGCCACCTGGCCCACCCCACGCACCAAGCCGAGGGCACCAATCCGGCCTGCGGCGACCAGGTGGCCGTGGAGCTGCAAGTGCAGGATGGCCGCGTGCAGGACATCCGCTTCAGCGGCCAGGGCTGCGCCATCTGCATGGCGTCCAGCTCCATGATGACCGAGGCCGTCAAGGGCCGCGACCTGGCCAGCGCGCAGCAACTGCAGCAGCATTTCCGCGCCGTGCTGACCAGCACACAGGAGCCCGATGAAGCCATGCTGGGCAAGCTGGTCAGCCTGAGCGGCGTGCGCCGCTACCCCAGCCGCATCAAATGCGCGCTGCTGGGCTGGCACGCGCTGATGCATGCCATTGCCGAACATGCCAACGACGCGGCAGACCCCACCGCGACACCACCGGAGCAACAGCCATGAACCGCCGCCCCCGCGAAGACGTGCTGGTGCGCCGCACGGTGGTGGTGGAAGCCATCCCCAGCGGCGCGCCCATCGAACTACAGGCTGGGCAACTGGCGCAGATCACCCAGGCACTGGGCGGCTCGTTCACTCTGCTGGTGGAGGGCCAGCTCACGCGCCTCAAGGGCGCGGACGCCGACGCGATCGGTAAAACCCCACCCCAAATCGCGCCCGTGTCTGCCGAGGTGCACGACGGCGACGTGGAGCCCCTGGTGTGGGACACCCTGCGCACCTGCTACGACCCGGAGATTCCGGTCAACATCGTGGACCTGGGCCTGGTCTACCGCTGCGCGCTGGAGCCGCTGGAAGACAGCGACAAGCTGCGCGTGGTGATCGACATGACCCTCACCGCCCCCGGTTGCGGCATGGGCGAGGCGATTGCCGATGAGGTGTGCGACAAGGTGCTGGCCCTGCCGCGCGTGGGCGAGATCACGGTGAACATGGTGTTCACCCCGCCCTGGGACCGCTCCATGATGTCCGAGGCGGCGCAACTGGCCCTGGGGTTGTGAATCAACAAACGGAAAGAGCTGGACGGGTATCGGCCAAACGCTGGCGCACCGCATCGATCTCCGACAGTTTGACCACTTCTCCCAGACTGCCATCGTCATTCACCCAGCGCAGCCTGCTCCCGTCTGGGGTCAGGAACAGCACCTTGCCAAACGCCGCCGGAAAGTGCCGGGCCTTGCGGGCGGCGTCCTTGGTGCTTTCCTTGGTTTCCAGCAGGCGCTGCAAAGGGGCATCACCCGGTGCGTGCTCCACACACACCACAAAGTCCGAGTAGAAGTAGTGCTCGTGCTCGGCACGCACCACGCGCACGGCGTAAGGTTTTTTGTCCGGGTTGCGGTGCCACCAGTGCACAAAATCGGCCCCGTCGAGCGCGCGGGCAAAATCCCGCTCCAGGTTGTTGAGCTTTACCGCGCCGTCGTAGCGCCCCACGCTGAACTGCGCGCCATCGTCGAGCACAAACACCTGGTCGGTCCACCAGTGGCGCTCGTCCATGAACAGCACGCGCTCCACGTCTTGGGCCTCTTCTGTAGAGGGCGGTAGCACACCGTAAATGTTCTTGGCCGATGGCTCCAGCGCTAGGTCTTGCGGAAAAATCATTACATCGGGCAGCGGTTGCGCATCCACCAGCCTGGCCTGGTCGGCAATGGCCTCAAAAATGGCCTCGCGCAACTCCTGCGCACTTTCGCGAATGACCCAATGCGCCGCATCACGCGCCAGCCGCACACGCTGCGGGCCTTGCGGCGCAGTGTCCAGGCTGGCACAAGCCTCGTCCAGCGCGCCCTGCAGCCGAGTGCACAGCGTCTGCACCACGATGCGGTAGTCCTCCTCTTCTGCGTGGGGCAGCTCTTGCAGGGCCGCCATCGCCTCGCGCGCCAAGCCCTGCCTATCCAGCACCACCTGCACGTCCAGCGCATAGCCCTGGCCCTGTGTGAGTTCCTTGTGCAACTCCTTGCCGTGGTTGCGGTTGAGCGCGGCGGCTATGGCGGTGTGCTGCAAGCTGGCCGAAATGTGCAGTGTCTGCGCCACCCGAAGGGTAATTTCCGACAAATCCACAAAATCCGGCTTGTCCTCGCGCTGCAGGCTGGCGCGCAAGGTCGCCAACTGGGGCTTGCGGGCAAATGCCTTGAGGCGGTTTTCGTCCAGGGCGCGCAACACGTCTTCGCGCGTGCGCGGTTTGCGTTGCCGGGGAGTTGGCGCACTGGCGGGTTCCGGGGCTACGGTATCAAGCGCCCACTCGGTACCGCCAAACATGTCCTGCCCGCCATGGCCCGCGTCGCCGCCACTCGAATGCTCGAACAGCGCCTCGGGTGTGGGCGGCATGGCGCTACCGTCGGCCAGGTGCGGCACCGCCTGCGGGGCGTGGGTGCCTGGCAGCGCCATGGCGTAGGTCAAGGGTTGCTGCTCGGTGGGGCGGTTGGTGTAGACCACGCCTCCGGCCACGGTGTGGCGCGTCATCAGCTTTTCGGTCTGGCCTTCGAGCTGGCTCTTGACTGCCGTAGTGGCCTGCACCGCCGCTTCAAAACCTGCCTGCGCTTGCTGGTTGCCCAGGTACACATAGGCGGTATTGATCTCTGCCGGAATGCGCTGCGGTTTGGGAAAACCGTCACGCACCGGGCGGGCCACACGCATCACGCGGCCAATGAACTGCATGGCAAAGTCCACATCGTTTACCGGCTTGGTGCTGGCCAGCACGAAGGCGCGGGGCGCGTCAAACCCGGTGCCCGCCGACTGTTTGAAAATCAGCACCCGCTTGGTCGAATCGTTGGCAATGGCAGCCATCAGCACCGGGTCGGGCTCGTCGGCAGAGTGCTTGCCAATGGCGGCTGGTGGCACCTGGCAATAGTGCTGCAACTCCTGCGCGGCTTCGTCCACCGTGTGCTCGCCATTGGCCACCTGCACCAGCAGCAGGGGTTCGCACACCACGCCGTGCTGCAGCAGCAACTGGCCCACGCGCACATTGCGCGCCCAGGCCTGGCGCAGCACCGTGCGGCGCAAGTCGGTTACCTGCGCCAGCCCGGCGCCCAGGCTGTACACCACCGCTTCGATGTATTGCTTGTTCAGCCGTGCCTGCACCACTTCGTCACGGCTGACGGCGAAATGCTCTTGCGCGCTGTAGCCCGCGTGGGCCAGAAAATCCGTCAGGCGCTGGTCTTTGGGCGTGGCGGTGGCCATGAGCAAATAGTCCGCCGCCAGCCAGTGGGCAAACTTGCCAAACTCGGTACTCTTGTCCAGGCCAATATGCGCCTCGTCCACCACCAGGCCAATCTGCAAGCCCTTGGCACGGGCGCGGGCCAGCAGTGCGGCCAGCGTACGCACGTCGTCGTCGCCGTCGGCGTCATAGCCCTTGGTGCGCCACTGCGCGCGGGCCACGCCCTGGGCGGTGGAGATGAGTACCATGCCCGCGCCCACGTCCTGGTTGCGCCCCTGCGAAAACAGCGTGGGCGACAAGCCCGGCGCGTGCTGCAGCAAGGCGTCCAGCGTTTGCCCCACCAGCGTGACAAAGGGTACAAACCAAAACCACAGCACATCGCGCTGCGCACCCACCTGCTGCAGCACCTGGCTGATGACAAAGGTCTTGCCCGCACCCGTGGGTGCACGCAGCAGGCACGGGGGCGAAGGCTGGCGCAACAGCGCCTGGCTGACGTTGTCGATCAAGCGGGCCTGAAAGGCCTCGGGCTGCAGCGCGGTGGCCTGCACCTTCAGGCCCAGGGAAGTCTCCAGCATGTGCGTTGTGGGGGTGGCAGCCGATTCAGTCATAAAGCTCATTCTGTGCAGTATCAAAAGCGCCGCCCCGACATTCGTGCAGCCGCCATCACAGCGGTGGCCATTGCCGCGCGGTATGAACCAGGGCCAGCACCCACACGGTATCCAGCGACAACTCGTAAATCAGACGGTAGCTTTCGTGGGGAATCAGTTCACGGGTTCCGGGTAGTTTTCCTACCTTGCCCAGCTTGGGGTGCTCGCACAGGCGCTGGGCGGAGCGCTCGAACAACTCATCCATGCCAATGGCGGCCAGCGGGTTGTCCTGTGCAATGTAGTCAAAGATGGCCTGCCGATCCGCGACGGACGCCGTTGTCCAACGAACGTTCATGCCTGTGGCGGTTGCAAGGTATTGCGCAGCGCTGCACGCTTGGCTGCAAATTCTGCGGCGACATCGGCGTCAGAGCGATGCTGCCCTTCATTCATTTGCGCGCGCGCGGCCTCGACCTTGCGCCGGACATAGTCGTCGTATGCCTGCGTCTGCTGCTGGCGTTGCACGAACTCACGCATGAGTTCCCGCAGTATCTGCGAAGCCGGGCGGTGGCTGGCCTGGGCTGCGGCCATGAATTCCGACCGCAGTTCGGGCTCCAATTTCATCGTGAAAACCGCTTCTTTGGACATGGCAACCTCCGAAAAAGTATGTACCAAGTATATACATCGTCATGCCGCCTTGCGCGAGCGCCCGCGCAAGGCTTTATGAAGCGCGCCGGGCCTTGGTCACACCTTGCCCTTGCGTCAGCACCTCGCGCAGCGACAGGGCCTGGGCTTCAATGCCGCGCTCTGTCAGCCACAGCGCCACGGCTTTGGGCCGGGGGGCCACCACCACCAACCGCGCCACGCCGTGTTCGGTGGGCAGTTGGGCCAGGGTTTGGAGTATTTCGGCGGTAGTGTGGGTGCACAGCACGAGCAGCCAATCGGCTCCTTTTGCTATCATTTGTATAGCTGTCTGCGCACATTCCACGGGCGCAAGGGCCGCATTTCGCATAGAAAGCAGGGTGGCGGCATGGTGTGCGGTGGCGTCCAGCGCCACGTCGGCACCGTCGATTTTGTCGAGCCGCAGGTAGGCAAATTCGCCGCCTTGGGCCAGGGTGTAGCCGGGCTTGCCGCCGTAGCCCGCCATGACGCGGCGCAGGCGCTCGGCGCACACGTCACGGCACAGGTTTTTGTCGGGTTCCTTGGCCGTGGCTTCGGTGCTGGAGCACAGAATGAAACGGCGCTGGCCGCCGTCTTCGGCATTGAGTTCCAACACCGCCTGCCCCGTCGTGCCCGACCCGGCAAAAAAATCCAGCACGGTGTCGCCGGGGCGGGTGGCCTGGGACAGCAGGCCCTTGATGAGGGACATGGGCTTGGGGTAGGGAAACGCCTTGGAGCCCAGCACGGTTTTGACTTCTTCCGTGGCCACGCCACCGCGTGCCGAACGCAGCAGCACCAGCTCCACGTCCTCGTCGTCCTGGCCCTCGTTCAGGCCCGCAATCCAGCTGCTCACCGGGGCCAGGCGCTCGGCTTCGGGCTTGGCCGTCCAGTGCTCCTTGCGCGAGGGGCGTCCCGGCGCGATGGGCTTGCCCACCCAAAAGTCCAGGTCCGGCAGGTTGGCGCGCAGCAACGGCGTTTTCTTCTTGGGCAGCATGGGCCCCTTGCCAGCGGCAATGGCCGCGTGCAAGTCGGCCAGGGTGTCGAACTGCATCACTTCGTCGGGCTTGCAGGGCGGAAAGTAAATCAGCCTCTTGGCAATCAGCGCTTCCATGGTGTCGCTGCGCAGCGCGGCCAGCGCGGTGTGCACCGCCGCTTCGTCACCTTTGCACAAGCGGCGTATGACAGCTTCTGAGGCATAAGCCCATACCCGATTGGGATCACAGGGATACCAGTAGCCCGTGTCCGGGTCTTGAATGGGGTAGTAGGTGTTTTCGCGGTCGATGTAGGAGTGCGCCTTCGTCAGCGGCTGTGGCGACCAGTCGCCGCGTGCGTCCTGGTCGGGGTTGCGAAATTTGCTGCGGTCGGTAGCGCGGCCGTTGAAGGAAAAGCCACCATTGGCGTACACCAGCACGTGCTCGTGCACATGGCTGAAGCGCTGCGTCAAGTCGTTGCCCGTGTCCTTGGTGCGCCACACCAGGCTGCCCAGCCGCCTCCCCGCAAACACCTCGTCCATCAGCAGCTCCAGCCGTGCGCGGTTTTCGTCGTTGATGCTGACCAGAATCACGCCGTCGCTGCTCAGCAGGTCACGCGCCAGCGTGAGGCGCTGGTACAAGAACTCCAGCCACTGGCTGTGGCGCCAGCGGTCGTTGGCGCCCACGTAGCTGTCGTTGTAAACCCAGTCTTTGTTGCCCGTGTTGTAGGGTGGGTCGATGTAGATGACGCGCACCTTGCCTGCATGGGTGCTGCGCAGCAGGCGCAGGCTGTCGAAGTTGTCGCCTTCGATCACCAGGTTGCGGTGGGCGGTGCAGCCTTCGGGGGTGTGGCTGTATTCAGGGACCAGGCGCGGCAGCACCACGTTGGCATTGAGGGCGCGGTCATGGGCAATGGCGTCGCGCTCCCAGGTCAGGCCCAGCTTGCGGCTGGTGAGGTGCTCGGCCAGCAGGCGGCGCAGCTCGTGTTCGTTGAACGTGTGGAGTTGCTGCAGCAAGGCCGATTCAGAAGTCGCCATAGATGGTGGGGAAAGTGTTGGTCGTCCGAGAACGAAACTGGCTTAGGCAGGGCCGCTGTTCACACCCTCGTGCCTATCGCACAGCGCAACGGGGCTGGTGTGAGGCGTTGCCGCATTTTAGGGTGCATGACGCTACCGTTGCGATAGCGTGAGTGTTCCTTTTCGTGCCCGCATGCGTTGGCTTGGGCACTGAATCCCGACGCACTCTTCGGCCTGATGCGGGCCTTGTCGCGCGTGGGCGAAATCACGGTGAACATGGTGGTCACCCCGCCCTGGGACCGCTCCATGATGTCCGAGGCAGCGCAACTGGCGCTCGGACTCTGATGTGCCGCCACCCCGGCGCTGCGACGCACCGGGGTGGCGCAGAGCATCAACCGCAGCAGGCACCGCCGGAGCAGCAGGAATCTTCGGATTCTGCCTTGCTGCGCGCGGTCTCCAGCTTGCTGATCTGCACACGCCACAGGTCCGGGCCCGATTGCAGGTAGGCCCACTGGAACTGGCCCGGAGCGCGTGATTCGAGCTGCAGGCGCAGCGGCACGGGGTCGTGGTCGTTGACGATTTGCAGCGCTTCACCAGCGCGCAGGGCGTCGAGTCGGCCAAAGATCTGCAGGTGGCGCTCCTGCGGAACGATGGTGCGCACGTCGATTTCGGACACAGAACTGGAACCCATGGTGAGACCTTTCAAAGTGGAAAAGAGAAGGGATGAAGAAATGAGGGAGCGCGAGGCCGATCAGCCGTCCTTGCCGTCCAGCCGGGTGCGCATGAGCCAGGGGGTATAGACCACCAGATAGAGCGCAAAGGCCACGGCCCACAGGCCTGCGGCCACGGCCAGCGCCTGGGTGTACCAGGCAGGTGCCACGGCGGGCACCAGCACACGCAGCACGGCGGCAGCCATCACCAACGCATAGGCCAGCACCTCGGGGCGCGAAGCCTGCAGCGGCCGCCCAGTGTGGCCGCGCGCGGTGCGCGTGACCATGCCGATGATGAGCCCGCCGGTGACGCCCACGCCAAACGCATGCACCGCCAGCGAGTAACTCACCCAGCCCACCTGGGCCAGCGCCAGCAGCACAAAGCCGATGGGCAGCCAGGCGTAGGCAGCGTGCAGAATCCACAGGATGGGGCGCTTGAACGTGACCCACGGGTGCCACATCCACAGCCGTACGGCGTGCAGCACGGCGGCCACGGCGCAGGCCACCAGGGTGACCGGGCCGGGCGGGGCAAACACCCACAGGGCCAGCGCCAGGGCGGTGACGGCCAGCAGCGCCAATTCAAACTTGCGCGGGATGTTGATGACCAGGCCGGGAGTGACGTTCTTGGTGAACATGGGCACCACGCGGCCGGTCATCACGCACTCGACCATCACGATGAGCGCCAGCCCGGCATACAACGCAGCCACGGCCGGGATGTCGATAGCGCCCAGCGCCGACAGGTGGAACACCAGGTTGGCCGCCGCCATGAGCACCAGCAGCGAGATGAGCGGAATGTTGCGCTTGTTGCCCGATTTGATGAGCACGCGCAGCAGTATCACGGCCACTGTGGGCAGCAAGGCCATGTCCAGTGCGGCATAGACGGGGTACGGCGCCACCACGGCTGCCACACGCGCCGCCAACCAAACAAAGGCCAGCGTGCCCAGCAAGGCGCCGCGCGGCGTGGGCAGGCCGGTCCAGGCCTTCA
This sequence comes from Giesbergeria sp., assembly GCA_023150295.1. Lineage (GTDB taxonomy): Bacteria > Pseudomonadota > Gammaproteobacteria > Burkholderiales > Burkholderiaceae_C > Simplicispira. The sequence goes on from JAKLLE010000078.1 coordinate 15,385, forward strand.
CCGCCGTGAGCAAAAAGCCCACGATGACACCGGCGGCAAAGCCAAAGAGCATTTCGTGCGCATGCCATAGCAGCGGCGAAATCTCCAATGGGAGCTCGGCATGGCCCAGAAAAATGGCGATCCACACCGGCACCGACAGGCATGCCAGCAGGGCCGTGCCCAGGTAAAAAGGCCGAAAACCCAGGCGCAGCAGCGGCCAGCCCTGCAGCGGGGCAGCAACCTGCGTCTTTTCGGAAATGGACATGAGGGGCGGGAGAGGCTGTGTCATGGTGGGGGCGCCGTACAACCAGTGGGCTGCGCAGCCAGCGGGAATTTAAGATTCATTTTACATGACTCTTAAATTCCCGCAAACCAGCCAGCGATCAGGTCATCCCACTCAAGCACCTCGAACACCGATCAAAAGGACTCCCAATCGTCGCCGCCCCCGGCTTTGCCAGGTTGGGCGGCAGCAGGCTTGGGCGGCGCCAGGCTTGGTGCCCTGGCAGCAGGCCGCGCAGAAGACACCTTGGCCGGTGCGGGCTTTGGCGCAGGCGGGGGTGCCGTGGGGCGGCCCACAGCGGGGGCGCGGGCTGCCGCCGCAGGCATGGCACTGCCCTGGGCAATGCGGAACACGGCCACTGCCTCCACCAGCTCGCGCGCCTGGCCGCTCAGGCTCCCGGCGGCTGCGGCCATTTGTTCCACCAGCGCCGCGTTCTGCTGTGTGGCCTGGTCCATTTGCGTCACGGCTTCGCCCACTTGTGAGACGCCCGCGCTTTGTTC
>JAKLLE010000079.1 GCA_023150295.1 Giesbergeria sp.
TAGTGGCGGTTGGCCGTTTCGTATTCGACGTGGGCGGTGTTGATCGTGATGCCGCGTGCCTTTTCTTCGGGCGCTGCGTCGATTTCGTCGTACTTCTTGGCTTCACCGCCGAACTTGGCCGACAGCACCGTGGCGATGGCCGCCGTCAGCGTAGTCTTGCCGTGGTCCACGTGGCCGATCGTGCCCACGTTGACGTGCGGCTTGGTCCGCTCAAATTTCTCTTTTGCCATGTCAATCTCTCCAAAGAGCAACGCCTGTGTTGGGGTTTTACGTCTGCATCCGGCTGCTGCTTCGCCCCGCACAGGACAACGGGGCGGCGCCGGATCGCAGACTCTGCGAAATTGCTATCAAAAACATAGCTTCCAGCGCCCGTCTATCGGGCGCTGGAAGCCAATTTCTTACTTGGCGCGTGCGGCCATGATGGCTTCGGACACGTTGCGAGGCGCCTCGCTGTAGTGCTTGAATTCCATCGTGTAGGTCGCGCGACCTTGCGTTGCCGAGCGCAGCGAGGTGGAGTAGCCGAACATTTCGGACAGGGGCACTTCCGCCTTGATGGCCTTGCCGCCACCGACCATGTCTTCCATGCCTTGCACCATGCCGCGACGCGAGGACAGGTCGCCCATCACGGTACCGGCGTAGTCTTCGGGCGTTTCCACTTCCACGGCCATCATGGGTTCCAGGATGACGGGGTTGGCCTTGCGGCAGCCTTCCTTGAAACCGAAGATGGCAGCCATCTTGAACGCCAGTTCGTTCGAGTCCACGTCGTGGTACGAACCGAAGTGCAGCGTGACCTTGACGTCCACCACGGGGTAGCCCGCCAGCACGCCTTGCGTCACGGCTTCGTTGAAGCCTTTTTCCACGGCCGGGATGAATTCGCGAGGAACCACACCGCCCTTGATAGCGTCAACGAATTCGTTGCCCTTGCCGGCTTCGTTGGGCTCGATCTTGAGCACGACGTGGCCGTACTGGCCCTTACCACCGGACTGGCGCACGAACTTGCCCTCGGCTTCTTCCACCGTCTTGCGGATGGTTTCGCGGTAGGCCACCTGGGGCTTGCCCACGTTGGCTTCCACGCCGAATTCACGCTTCATGCGGTCGACGATGATTTCGAGGTGCAACTCGCCCATACCCGCAATCAGGGTCTGACCGGATTCTTCGTCGGTCTTGACGCGGAAGGACGGATCTTCGGCAGCCAGGCGCTGCAGGGCGATGCCCATCTTTTCCTGGTCGGTCTTGGTCTTGGGCTCCACGGCCTGCGTGATCACGGGCTCGGGGAACACCATGCGCTCCAGAATGATCTGGGAGTCGATATCGCTCAACGTTTCGCCGGTGGTCACATCCTTCAGGCCCACGCAGGCAGCGATGTCGCCAGCGCGAATTTCTTCGACTTCCAGACGCTCGTTGGCATGCATCTGCACGATACGGCCGATACGTTCCTTCTTGCCCTTGATCGGGTTGTACACGGTGTCGCCCTTGGAGAGCACGCCGGAATACACACGCACGAAGGTCAGCTGTCCCACAAACGGGTCGGTCATCAGCTTGAAGGCCAGCGCAGAGAACTTCTCGCCGTCGTCCGCCTTGCGGGTCACGGGATTTTCATCTTCATCGGTGCCCGTCACGTCGTCGATATCCGTCGGCGCCGGCAGGTAGTCGATCACGGCGTCCAGCATGCGCTGCACGCCCTTGTTCTTGAACGCGGTACCGCACAGCATGGGCTGGATTTCGGTGGCGATCGTGCGGGTGCGCAGGCCGTTCTTGATCTCTTCCTCGGAGAGGTCACCCTCTTCCAGGTATTTGTTCATCAGGTCTTCAGAAGCTTCAGCAGCGGCTTCGACCATCTTCTCGCGCCAGTCCTTGGCGGACTCGACCAGGTTGGCAGGGATGTCTTCGTAGGTGAACTTCATGCCCTGGGACGCCTCGTCCCAGATGATGGCCTTCATCTTGAGCAGATCGACCACACCGGTGAAGTTTTCTTCGGCGCCGATGGGAATCACCACGGGCACGGGATTGGCCTTCAGGCGCAGGCGCATCTGGTCATAGACCTTGAAGAAGTTGGCACCAGTGCGGTCCATCTTGTTCACGAAGGCCAGACGGGGCACCTTGTACTTGTTGGCCTGGCGCCAGACGGTTTCCGACTGGGGCTGCACGCCACCCACGGCGCAGTACACCATGCATGCGCCGTCCAGCACGCGCATGGAACGCTCCACCTCGATGGTGAAATCCACGTGGCCGGGGGTGTCGATGATGTTGAAGCGATGCTCGGGGTAGGACATGTCCATGCCCTTCCAGAAGCAGGTCGTGGCGGCCGACGTGATCGTGATGCCGCGCTCCTGCTCTTGCTCCATCCAGTCCATGGTGGCGGCGCCGTCGTGCACTTCACCGATCTTGTGGTTCACACCGGTGTAAAACAGGATGCGCTCGGTGGTGGTCGTCTTGCCGGCGTCAATGTGTGCCGAGATACCGATGTTGCGGTAGCGCTCGATGGGGGTCTTGCGGGCCATGGTGGATCCTTGATGGGTCTTGGTGTTGGATTTGACAGGCCACACAGCTTAGCGCCGCAGCCCGTAAATTGTGTGACCCCCTCCATCGGAACAAGGCCGCCGGCACAGCCGGCAGCCTTGCGAGTCCAGGAGGGGCGGTCGCTTCCTGGATCAGAAGCGGAAGTGGCTGAAGGCCTTGTTGGCCTCGGCCATGCGGTGCACTTCGTCACGGCGCTTCATGGCGCCGCCACGGCCTTCGGTGGCTTCGAGGATTTCGTTGGCCAGGCGCTGCGCCATGGACTTTTCGCTGCGCTTGCGCGCGGCTTCCTTGATCCAGCGCATCGACAGGGCCAGACGACGCACGGGACGCACTTCCACGGGCACCTGGTAGTTGGCGCCACCCACGCGGCGGGACTTCACTTCCACCATGGGCTTGACGTTGTTGATGGCCACGGTGAACGCTTCCAGAGCGTCCTTGTCCGGGTGCTTCTTCTGGATCAGGTCCAGAGCGCCGTAAATGATGCGCTCGGCCACTGCTTTTTTGCCGCCTTCCATGATCACGTTCATGAATTTGGACAGCTCGACATTGCCGAACTTGGGATCCGGCAGGATTTCACGTTTGGGGACTTCGCGACGACGTGGCATTTTTTACCTCTATCTTGCTTCAGTTGGCACCGTTTCCGGCACCGCGAGAGCCATTCAGGACTCCCACTTACTCGACCCGCGCAGGACATCTGCGTTTGGGGTCACTACGCTGGCCTTCCGCGCCACGCGGAGAACAGCACCGAATGAATCAGACCGATGAATCCAGGGCTTACTTGGCCTTGGGCTTCTTCGCGCCGTACTTGGAGCGAGACTGCTTGCGGTCCTTCACGCCCTGCAGGTCCAGAGAACCGCGAACGATGTGGTAACGCACACCGGGCAGGTCCTTCACACGACCGCCGCGAACCAGCACCACGCTGTGTTCCTGCAGGTTGTGGCCTTCACCGCCGATGTAGGAAATGACTTCGAAGCCGTTGGTCAGGCGCACCTTGGCGACCTTACGCAGAGCGGAGTTAGGCTTCTTGGGCGTCGTGGTGTACACACGGGTGCACACACCGCGGCGCTGCGGGCAGTTTTGCATCGCCGGGCTTTTGGATTTGGTCGTTTCGACCTCGCGCCCGTGACGCACGAGTTGATTGATGGTTGGCATGAACTGTTCGTCCCTTACGTGAAAAACGAAAACGTGAATCCCTTCGGAATTTCCGAAAAGCCCTCGAATGTAGCAGATAGAAGAACCAAAAGCAAGGCATGGCGACGCCTTCGCCACGCCAGCGCTGGGCGCGCGCTATTTGATCCAGAGGCGGATGGCGTCCCAGGCACGGCCAAAGAAGCCGGCCTGCTCCACACCTTCCAGCGCCACCAGGGGCACTTCACGCAGGGTCTGATCGCCCAACACCACCTTGAGGCTGCCTACCGCCTGGCCCTGGGTGAAGGGCGCCACGAGCGGGTCGGGGCGCAGCACCTGCGTGCTGATCTTGCCCGCGCTGCCCGAGGGCACGGCCACGACAATGGCTTCCTGGCGCCCGAGTTTGAGCGTGGGCGCCTTGCCCTTCCACAGCGGCGGGGTCTGCACGGCCTGCGCGGCATCGAACAATTTGACCGCATCAAACGCCGTGTAGCCCCAGTTCAGCAGCTTCTGGCTTTCGTTGGCGCGCGCGTTTTCACTGGCAGCGCCCAGCACGATGGACAGCAGGCGGCGCTGGCCCACACCGGGAAACTCGCGCTTGGCCGTGGCCACCAGGCAGTAGCCCGCGGCCTCGGTGTGGCCGGTCTTGAGGCCGTCCACCGACGGGTCGCGGTACAGCAGCAGGTTGCGGTTGTTGCTGTTGGAAGCGGGGGTGCCTTCGTAGCGGTACTGCTTGGTGGAGTAGTAATGCATGTAGCCGGGGAAGTCCTGCATCAGCCGCGAGGCAAGGATGGACAGGTCGTACGCGGTGGTGGTGTGGCCCGCTTCGGTCAGGCCTTCGGGGTTTTTGTAGCCGGTGTTCTTCATGCCCAGGGCGCGGGCCTGGTCGTTCATGAGCTTGACGAAGTTCTCCACCGTGCCGCCCACGCCTTCGGCCAGGGCCACGGTGGCGTCGTTGCCCGACTGCACGATCATGCCCTTGAGCAGATCGTCCACCGGCACCTGCATCTTGGGGTCGATGAACATGCGCGAGCCGGGCATCTTCCAGGCGCGCACGCTCACCGGGAGCTTCTGGTCCAGCGCGATCTTCTTGGCGCGCAAGGCGTCGAAGACCAGGTAGGCGGTCATCAGCTTGGTCAGCGAAGCGGGCTCGACGGACGCATCCATCTCGCGCGACGCCAGCACCTGGCCCGCCGTCACGTCCACCAGGAGGTAGGCGCGGGCGGCAATTTCAGGCGGCACAGGCGCCTGCGCCATCGCGCCCCAGGCCAGGGCCGACAGACCCGCTGCCAGAGCCCAGGTTCGGAGGGTGGAGAAAAGTCGTTTCATGCAAAGGTTTCCAAAAGGGGCCCCGCCGCCGGGGCCGGGCGGTTCAGACCGCCGATTGCAGGTGGCGCACCACCAGGTTTTTGAGAAGGGCCAATTGCCCGTGAAAGAAATGCCCGCCACCGGGGACCACGGTGACCGGCAGGGTCTGGGGCCGGGCCCAGTCGAGCACATCGGCCAGGGGGACGGTGTCGTCTTGTTCGCCATGCACCACCAGCGTGCGCAGGTGCGCCTCGGGCGGCACGGGCGCCACCTGAAAGCGGCTGGCCGCCGTGCCCACCAGCACTGCGTGCTGCAGTTCGCGCTGCGGCCACAAGGCCGCCAGTGCATGGCTGGTGACGAAGGCGCCAAAGGAAAACCCGGCCAGCGCCAGCGGCCCCTGGGGCGCCACCTGGCGCACCACGGCGAGCAGGTCGTCCAGCTCGCCCTGGCCTGCATCGTGCACGCCTGCGCTGGCGCCCACACCACGGAAGTTGAAACGCACCGCGCCCCATCCGCACTGCACAAACGCCCGCGCCAAGGTTTGCACCACCTTGTTGTCCATGGTGCCGCCAAACAGCGGGTGGGGGTGCGCAATCACGGCGATGCCGCGCGGCGCTCCCTCGGGCAGGTCGCGCCGCGCCTCGATGGCGCCAGCGGCGCCCTCCAGCAGCAGGTTTTCGGTCTGGGCATTCATTTTGCTATCAATTGTATAGCTATTGGCGCTTACCCTGCGTGCGCCAGCGGCCAAATTTGTTTGAAATCTGATGAAGTCGCGTTCAGCGCCCAAGTTCCGGCGGCGTGCGCAAGCGCTCCACCACCTGGCCATTGCGCAGGTGCGATTCGACAATTTCCTCGATGTCGGCTGCGTCCACATAGCTGTACCACACGCCCTCGGGGTACACCACGGCCACCGGGCCTGCAGCGCAGCGATCCAGGCAGCCGGCCTTGTTCACGCGCACCTTGCCGGGGCCGGCCAGGCCAGCGGCCTTGACCAGCGCCTTGCAGCGCTCAAAGGCCTCCTGGGCGCCGTGCTGGGCGCAGCAGGCCTCGCCATTGGCACGTTCGTTGAGGCAGAAGAAGATGTGGCGCTCGAAATAGCCGGGCGCGGACGGGGTGGTTTCGCTCATGCCCTCTATTCTAGGAAGCGCTGCTGCGCCGGGACGCGCGCAAAAGCACATAGACCAGCGTGGCATAGGGCCACAGCCAGCCCAGCCACTGGCCCAGGCCATAAAAGCGGATGAAGCGCCCCTGCTCCCAATCCTGCAGGGTCTGGGCAAAATAGGCGCTGGCGGGCGCCTGGTTGAGCAAGGCCAGTTGCACCGGCAAGGCCACCAGCAGCAGCACGCCGCAGGCCCGTGGTGGCAAGGCCAGCACCAGCAGCACCAGTGTGCCGCCCAGGAACAGGCCTGCCCCCACCGGCGGGCTGAGCCAGTCCCACGCGTGCGAAGGCCCGAAGCTCAGCGCCGCCGACAGCGCCGACACGCCCACCCCGGCCAGGACCGCAGCCCAGGTCAGCGCCGCACGCCGCCACCCGGCCGTGGTGGCACTGCAGGCCAGCAGGCAAGGCACCCACAGGCCCAGCGCCACGCACCACATTTCGGCCCACGGCGAAAGGGGCAGCAGCGGCACCTCGCGCAGTGGCAGCCAGGCCAAGAAAGGCGTGCCCTCCAGCACCTCGGCCAACGCGCCTTCCAGCCGCTCCAGAACCTGCCCCAGGCCAAAAGGCTCGGCCGCCGGGAACAGCAGCGCCCAGGGCCACAGGGCCAGCAGCACCAGCGCGCCGCGGGTATCTGGCAGGAACCAGCGCTGGCGAAACCGGGCCCAGCGCGCAATGGCGCCCATGCGCTCCAGCCACAGCGCCAGCAAGGCGCCGCCCAGGGCGCCGCAGGCATTGAGCAGCCAGTCCAGGTTGGAGGGCACGCGCTGCGGCAGATAGATTTGCAAGAACTCCAGCACCAACGACAGCAGCGCCCCCGCCAGCAGCGCCAGGGGCACCGCCCAGCGGCCCCGCCCCGTGCGCAGCAAGGCCAGGGCCAGCAGAAAGCCCAGGGGCGCATATCCCGCGACATTGGTGCCCACGTCAAACCCCGTCCAGTACGGAGGGGGCAGCGGCGCCAGCAGAAAGACGGTGGGCTCTATGCCCTGCGCGCGCCAGCCACTGAACGGGAACAGGCTGGCAAAGACCACCAGCGCCGCATACACCAGCGCCAGGGGCCAGGCAGAGGTCTTGTGCATGGGTGACCGCCCTGGCGAGTGCCTAGAAAGGCTTGACCACCACCAGCACGACCACGGTCACCAGCATCAGCACGGGCGCCTCGTTGAACCAGCGGTACCAGCGGTGGCTGCGCTGGTTGGTATTGCGCTCGAACTGGCGCAGCAACACGCCGCAGTAGCCGTGGTAGGCCAGCACCAGCAGCACCACCAACAGCTTGGCGGGCATCCAACCCTGGCCGGGTCCCCAGCCGATGCCGTAGCCCGCCCACAACCAAAGCCCCAGCCCCACGGCGGGCACCGCCAGCATGTGGGTAAAGCGCAGCAGCTTGCGCGCCATGAGCAGCAGGCGTTCGCGTTCGGCCACAGAGCCGGGCGTCACCATGGCCAGGTTCACAAAGATGCGTGGCAGATAGAACAGGCCCGCAAACCAACTGGCCACGAACACGATGTGGAAGGATTTGACCCAGAGCATCGCGCGAGTGTAAGCGCGCTGGGGCCACCGAAAAAAAGGCCCGACAGGGTGGCTGCCGGGCCAGTAAAGCCCAGGGGCCGAAAAAGCCACCAGGCCCCGCTCAGGGAGGAAAAAGCGGGGGGCAGCAGCGCTGCCCAACATAAATCTAGCACCAGGCGCCCTGCGATTCAACCTGTTTGATCTCGCCACAGGCTGCCGTGGCGTGCAATAGGGCACAATTTTCCGTATGCAACGCTCCAGCCCCCCCCCTTTTCCTGCCAGCCGCCCGCGCCGCCTGCGCCGCGACGCCTTCACCCGCAACCTGGTGCGAGAGCACGCGCTCACGGTCAACGACCTGATCTACCCCGTGTTCGTGCTCGACGGCGCCAACCGCCGCGAGGCCGTGGCCTCCATGCCCGGCGTGGAACGCCTGAGCCTGGACCTGCTGCTGGGCGTGGCCGAGGACTGCGCCCGGCTGGGCATCCCCGTGATGGCGCTGTTCCCGGTGATCGACGCCCGCCTCAAGACGCCCGACGGCAAGGAGGCGCTCAACCCCGAAGGCCTGGTGCCGCGCGTGGTGCGTGCGCTCAAGAAAGAGTTTCCCGGCCTGGGCGTGATGACCGACGTGGCCCTGGACCCTTTCACCAGCCACGGCCAGGACGGCCTGCTGGACGACACAGGCTACATCCTGAACGATGAAACCGTGGAAGTGCTGGTGGGCCAGGCCCTCACCCAGGCCGAAGCGGGCGTGGACATCGTGGCCCCCAGCGACATGATGGACGGGCGCATCGGTGCCATCCGCGATGCGCTGGAGGCCCACCGCCAGGTGCACACGCGCATCATGGCCTACAGCGCCAAGTACGCCAGCAGCTTCTACGGCCCGTTCCGCGACGCCGTGGGCTCTGCCGGCAACCTGGGCAAGGCCGACAAGAAGGTCTACCAGATGGACCCCGGCAACACCGACGAGGCGCTGCGCGAAGTGGCGCTGGACATTGCCGAGGGCGCCGACATGGTCATGGTCAAGCCCGGCATGCCCTACCTGGACGTGGTGCGCCGCGTGAAGGACGAATTCCGCGTGCCCACCTTCGCCTACCAGGTGTCGGGCGAATACGCCATGCTCAAGGCCGCTGCGCACAACGGCTGGCTGGACCACGACGCGGTGATGATGGAAAGCCTGCTGGCCTTCAAGCGCGCCGGGGCCGACGGCGTGCTCACCTACTTTGCCCGCGAAGCCGCTCGTTTGCTACAAAAATAATAGCTGTTGGCGCTTTATTTACGAGCGCTAGAGCCACTTTTTATTCAAATACGGGGCACTATGACCCCAGCCCAGCCCCCACGCCCCCCATCGCTGGCAGCACTGGCCGCCACGGTACTGTTGTACCTGGTGGTGGTGCAGGCGCTGGACGTCCCCCCCGGCGGCCAGAACGACATCCACCTGCTCCACCCTGGCCCCAGCCTGGCCCTGGCGCTGTGGATCTGGGGCGGCCCCGGCCTGGCACCCGCGCTGGGCGCAGGCGCCTTGCTGGGCGGCGCCCTGGCCGGCACTGGCTGAGGCGGTGGGCAGCCTGGTGGCGGCGGGCCTGGCCAAGGCCTACCTTCAACACCGCAAGAGCTTTGACCGCGACCATCCCAACTTTCACGTGGTGAGGCATGTGCTGCTGGGCGCCTGCGGGCTGGGCGCAGGCATGGGGGCATTGGTCACCAGCAGCACGTTGGTGCTGGCGGGCGAACTGCCGACACCTTTGGGCCTGCACCACTTTGCCCAGTGGTGGATGGGCGCATCCCTGGGCATGCTGCTGTTGGGGCCGCTGGTGCTCTCATACCGCAGGAGCTTTTTGCAGGCGCGTCCTATCCAGCGCTTCGATGAAGGCTTGGTCGTCTGGGGCCTCACCTTGGGCGTCGGCGTGTTGCTTTTTGGCCATCCGCCCCAGGGCATCCTGGGTGAAATAGCCAACGCGTACTGGGTGTTCTTGTTCATCAGCTGGGCGGGCGCTCGTTTGGGCATGCTCTCCACCACGGGTCTGGTGTGCGTTGTCGGGCTGCAAGCACTGTGGGGCACCTACCAGGGCACGGGCTTCTTCGCCACCGACCTGGCCAACAGCCATGGCTTTGGCTACTGGTCGTACATGATGATTCTGGGCACCGTGGGACTGCTGTTGGGTGCCTACATGGCAGAACGCAGACTGCAGACCACCCGCCTGCGCATTGCCGCCACCGCCTTTGAGTGCCAGGAGGGCCTGCTGGTCACAGACCGTGCAGGCAGCATCCTGCAGGCCAACCAGGCATTCCTGCGCCTGACCGGCTACACGCTGCCCCAGGTGCTGGGCCGAAGCCCCCAATTCCTGTGCGCCGCTGCGCAAGACACGGAGCCCGCCGCGCTGGCCACCGCCTTCACCCCCCAGCACAACGTGCAGCGGCGCACACGCATTGCGCGCCAGTCGGGCGAGAGCTTTCCCGCCTGGGTCACGGTGACGCCCGTGGCCGACCCGCAGAACCGCGTGAGCCACTACGTCATCAGCCTGAGCGACATCACCGACCTGCAGGAGCAGGAGCTGCGCCGCAGGGAGCAGGAACGCGCCCAGCGCGACACCCTGGTGCGCGAGGTGCACCACCGCATCAAGAACAACCTGCAGGGCATCGTGGGCATGCTGCGCGCGCTGGACCACCAGCACCCCGCCCTGCACCACCCCATCAACCAGATGGTGGCCCAGATCCAGAGCATTGCCACCATCCACGGCCTGCAGGGTCGGCTGGCGTCCGAGGAGGTGCGCGTGTGCGAACTGGTTCGCGCCGTGGCCGAAGGCATCGCACAGCAATGGGACACGCCCGTACAGGTAGACATTCCCTCCCCTGGCAGCCTTGCCGGATCACGCGCCAGGAAGCGGTTCCGGTGGCGCTGGTGCTCAACGAGCTGATCGTCAACGCCGTCAAGCACGGCGGGCAGGCGCACCGGGATGTACGCATCCACCTGCACAAGGGGCTGAGCGAAGACCACGTGGACATCACCCTCTCCAACCCCGGCCAGTGGCCCGAGCCCGGCAGCGCAGCGCCCGCCGCAGGGCGAGGGCGGAGCCTGGTGGACGCGCTGCTGCCGCGCAGCGGCGCCCACATCGCCCGCAGCCAGATCGCCGATCGGGCCGTGCTGCGCCTTTCCCTGTCTCCCCCTGTGCTCCATGCCGAAAGCCCTGCCCATGACCGCTGAAGCCACCCCCGCCCCCACCCACCTGCTGCTGGTGGACGACGACCGCCTGATCCTGGCCACCCTGTCCCAGGGCCTGCAGGATGTGGGCTACCGCGTCAGTTGCGCCGAATCTGCCGAGGAGGCGCAAGACCTGCTCACCAGCGGCCTGCGCCCCGACCTGGCCCTGCTCGACGTGCGCCTGCCCGGTGCCGACGGCCTGAGCCTGGCCGCACGGCTGTGCGAACTGGACCACATTCCCTTCGTCATGCTCAGCGCCTACAGCGACGAAGCCACCGTGCAGCGCGCCGCCAGCCTGGGCGCCCTGGGCTACCTGGTCAAGCCGCTGGACACCGCAGGCATTCGCCCCACGCTGGAAGCCGCCCTGCAGCGGTCGCGCGAGCAGGCCCAGTTGCGCCAGAACCGAGACCAGTTGCAGACCGCCCTGCACAACGACCGCGACATCAACGTCGCCATCGGCATCACCATGGTGCAATACCGGCTCACGCGCCAGGCCGCGTTCGACATGCTGCGCGCCGCAGCGCGCTCGCAGCGACGCAAGCTGGCGATGCTGGCGCAAGAGGTCATCCAGGCCAGCGAAAACGTCTTGCAGGGCAGCAAAGACAGCGCGATTTGACGCAGCGCAGTCGTTTCAGCGACACAGGGGCCTTGGCCGCCCTGGTGGCCGTGGGGCTCACCGCATGGGGCGTGCGCGGCCTGGGCGAATCGGCCCACAGCCTGCACCGCGTGTACGAAGAGCGCATGAAGCCCGTGCGCACGCTGTCGCAAATCGCCCAGCACATGCTGGCCAACCAGCACCAGTTGCAAATGGCACTGGCACGCCTGCCGCACACCGGCCCTCCAGGCCGCCGTACCGCCCCACTGGACGCCGCCACCGCACACAACGCCGTCAGCGCCATCGAGCGCAACGTGCAAACCATCGACACGCTGTGGCGCGGCTATGTGGACCGTGTGGCCGCGCACAGTGCAGAGCAGGCCCTGGCCGAGCGCTTTGCCCGCAAGCGCGCCGACTACCTGCAGCTCGCCATGGCCCCCGCACTGGCGGCTTTACGAAGGCTGGACGCCGCCCAGACCCTGGAGCGCGCCGACAGCGCACGCGAGTACTACGAACGCGCCAATGAAGACATCCAGGCGCTGATCGACCTGCAGTTCGACAACGCCCGCACCGCCTACGAAACCGGCATGCAGCGCTACCAGTCCACCCGCACGCTGGCGCTGCTGGCACTGCCAGGCGCCATGCTGCTGTTGGCGCTGCTGGGGTGGTGGCAGATACGGTCCATCACCCAACCGCTGCGCGAAGTGATTGCCGTGTTCCATCGCATGGCCCAAGGCAAGCATGACTCACCCATCACCGTGCCCGGCAGCGATGAAGTGAGTGTGCTGCTGCGCGAGCTGCGCACGCTGCAGACCCGCCTGGCCGACAACGAGCGCGCCATCCACCGCCTGGCCTACTACGACGTGCTGACCGACCTGCCCAACCGGCGCCTGCTGCGCGAGCGCATCGAACAGGCCCTGCAGGCCCATGACACCCCCACCGCCCACCGCGCCCTGCTGCTGCTCGACCTGGACCATTTCAAGACCATCAACGACACCCTGGGGCACGAAGTGGGCGATGAGTTTCTGCGCGAAACCACGCGCCGCCTGCGCGCCCAGGTCCAGGCGCCGCACTTTGTGGCGCGCATCGGCGGCGACGAATTTGTGGTGCTGACCGCGCCGCTGGATGCCGATCCTGGCCACGCCCAGGCGCAGGCCCTGGCGCTGGCGCAGCGCGTGCTGGCGGCCTTGGTCACGCCCTGCCAGTTGGCGGGGCAAACGCTGCACGGCAGCACCAGCATCGGCTTGTGCCTGTTCCAGCCGGGCAGCGCCAGCATCAAAGAACTGCTCAAGCGCGCCGACCTGGCCATGTACCAGGCCAAGAGCGCAGGGCGCAACCAGGCCTGCGTCTTCGACCCGACCATGGCCACCCTGGTGGAAGAGCGCAGTGCACTCACAGCCGCGCTGCGCCAGGGGCTGCTGGCGGGGCAGTTCCTGCTGCACTTTCAGCCCCAGGTGGACGCGCTGGGCCAGCCCCTGGGCGCCGAGGCCCTGCTGCGCTGGCAGCATCCCGTGCACGGACTGGTGCCCCCAGGGCGGTTCATCCCTCTGGCCGAGTCCAGCGGGCTGATCATCCCTCTGGGCCAATGGGTGCTGCAGCAGGCCTGCGCCCAGCTCAAGGCCTGGCAGGCCCAGCCCCATGCCCGCCACCTGGAACTGGCGGTGAACGTGAGCGCACGCCAGTTCCACCAGCCGGACTTTGCCGCCACGGTGCTGCGCACCGTGCAGGCCAGCGGCATCGACCCCACGCGGCTGGTGCTCGAACTGACCGAAAGCCTGGCCATGGAAGACCTGGACGATACGGCCGACAAGATGGAACTGCTGCGCAGCCATGGCGTGCGCTTTGCGCTGGACGACTTCGGCACCGGCTACTCCTCACTGTCGGTGCTGCGCCAGTTGCCACTGCAGATGCTCAAGATCGATGGCAGCTTTGTGCGCGGCGTGGCCACCGACAGCGACAGCGCCGCCATCGTGCACACCATTGTGGGCATGGCGCACAGCCTGGGCCTGCAGGTGGTGGCCGAAGGCGTGGAAACCCCCGCCCAGCACCAGGCCCTGCACGCCCAGCACTGCCCGTGCTTTCAGGGCTACCTTTTTGCCCGGCCCCTGTCCCTGGCCGATTTCGACACCTGGCTCCAGGCCAGGGTACCTATCGCCACGAAAGACGAACCATGAACCGCTTCAAAATTTCCACCCGGGTGGGCGTGCTGGCCCTGCTGCTGTCACTGCTGACCGTGTTTGTCGGCGCACTGGGCCTGTGGGGCATCGCTCAGTCCAACCAGGCCTTGGAAACACTGCATGCCGAGCGCATGGCGGCCACGGCCGACATCGGAAAGATCCAGGCATTGCTGCCGCAACAGCGCCTGCTGCTGGCCGTGTCCCTGGTCACCCCCGACGACACCACCATCCGCACGAACACGGCTGCCGTCGAGTCCAACATTGCAGCCATCAGCACGGTATGGAAAGGCTACGAGGCACGCCCCCATGCCCCCGAAGAATCGCGTCTGGCGCAGGACTTTATCACCCACCGCACACGCTTTGTGCAGGAAGGCCTGCTGCCCACCGTGGCAGCACTGCGCGCGGGCGACGCGGCGGCGGCCAAGGCGCTGGTGGAACAGAAGGTGCGCCCCTTGTACGCGCCGGTGGGTGCGGGCATAGAGGCCTTGGTGCAATGGCAGGCCGAGGCTGGCCGCCGCGCCTTCGCACAGGCCAGCGAGCGCTATGTGTGGATTCGCAATGCAGCGCTGGCGGCTATCGTGGGCGGCTTGCTGTTTACCGCCTGGTTCTCTGCCGCGCTGGTGCGGGGCATTGCGCAGTCACTGGGTGCTGCCATTGCTGCTGCGCAGACCATGGCGCAGGGCGACCTCAGCCGCGCCATCACTGTGCAGGGCCAGGACGAAGCCGCCCAGGTGCTACAGGCCATGGCACGCATGCAACAGCAACTGGCCGGTACGGTGCAAGGCATCCGCCAGGGCAGTGAAAGCGTGGCCAGCGCCTCGGGCCAGATCTCCAGCGGCAGCCACGACCTGGCCAGCCGCACCGAGCAACAGGCCAGCGCCCTGGAGCAAACGGCCGCCGCCATGGAGCAGCTCAACGCCACCGTGCAGCAGAACACCGCCCACGCCCACGAGGCGCGCAAGCTGGCGCTGGATGCCAGCGGAGTAGCCGAGCGCGGCGGTGAAATGATGGGCCGTGTGGTGGCCACCATGCAGGAGATTCACGCCTCGTCCGGCCGCATCGGCGACATCATCGGCGTCATCAACGGCATCGCCTTCCAGACCAACATCCTGGCCCTGAATGCCGCCGTGGAAGCCGCCCGCGCAGGCGAGCAGGGTCGGGGCTTTGCCGTGGTGGCCAGCGAGGTGCGCGCACTGGCCAAGCGCTCGGCCGATGCAGCACAGGAGATCAAGCAGCTCATCCAGGCCAGCGTGGAACGCGTGGCCCAGGGCACCGAATTGGTCAACAGTGCCGGAGGCACCATGCAGCAGGCCGTGCAGGGCATTGGGCGCGTGGCGGCGCTGGTCAGCGACATCAGCGCAGCAGCCGCGGAGCAAAGCACGGGCATGGGCCAGATCGGCGAGGCTGTTCAGCACCTGGACCAGACCACGCAGCAGAACGCCGCCCTGGCCGAGGAACTCACCGCCGCCGCCCGCAGCCTGCAGGACCAGGCGGCCGCCCAGGTGCAAGCGCTGGCGGTGTTCACCCTGGCCGGGCAGGCTGCCCCGGTAACGCTGCACGCCAGCCCCGCGCCCACCCCGGCGCGGCCCCAGGTGGCGCTGCACGCGCCCCTGCCACGGCCCGCGCTGGCAGGCTGAACACCAGCGGTCTTACCCTGGCAGGCGCTGCCACTGGCCTGGCGGCGCAAGGCGACCGGCGGCCTGCGGCACCGCGTGGCCATGCACCGCCGCCTGCGGGGCCGGATGGGAGGCATGCTCGCGCCCCTGGCCCACACCCTGGTCAGGCACTGTGAGCTTTCGTGGATGCCCTTTGTTGTGTGCACTACCTGTGCACAGCGATTTGCCGCTAGCATCAATACTGTTCAGATAGTAGGCGGTATTAGTTGATAATCGGCCCCCATCAAGGACTTGATGGAGGCCCGGGATGGCGAGAACTCGCAAGGCATTGCCCACACAGGTGGATATCGCGCATTTGATCAGTGCAGGTATGCT
>JAKLLE010000080.1 GCA_023150295.1 Giesbergeria sp.
ATCTTGCAATCCTCCTTGGCAAAGAACACCGCCCCGTGGATTTGTGGACAACTCGGCTTGCCGAGTTGCCCACAAGCCCCACCGGGCTCCACTACGATGGATTCTCGTTGTCAAGTTCCACACGAAACGACGAAGAACCGTCTTCTGCCAGCAGTTCCTTGAGCATCAATAGCCGCTCATACATGAACTGCAAATAGTTGTCGTTGCTCCAGATGTCCGTGTACTGCACCTGCTCGCCCAGCGCGTAGTCCTCGCCATCGATCTTCAGCATTCCCTTGGGGCCGCGCAGTTGCACCTTGCGCACGTAGTCGGCGCCGCTGTCAAACGGCGGGTCGATGTAGATCAGCTTGACCTGGCCGCGAAAACCGTTGGCCAGCAGGTGGGCCAGCACTTCCTTGTTGTCGCCGTGGTAGAGCAGGCCACCCTGGGGCAAACCTTGCGGCCACTTCAACCAGTCGGCGCTGCCCAAACCTTGCGCGGGCGCGGCGTTGGATGCGTTGCTGGCGCTGAAGCGCTCGATGGCCTGCGCCGGGAAGGCCGTCACGCGGCCCAGGGGCTTTTTGCCCACCCAGCTGAGCATGGGGCGGCCTTTGGCGCGGGTGATGCTCACCTCGGTGGGTTTCTTGGCGGGCGACGGTTTTTCGGTCATAAAAGAAGAGTCTCAATCCACCCAGTTTTCCACCTGCAGGCCAGGTACGCGTGCAAATTCACGGGTGTTGTTGGTCACCAGAATCCAGCCCTGAGAGCGCGCATGCGCCGCCAGCCACAAGTCGTTGTTGCCGATGGGAAGCCCCTGCTGTTGCAAGGCGGCGCGAATCTGGCCGTAATGCTCACCCGCCTCCAGGGGCAGGGCGCAGGCCGGTATCACCTGCATGAGTTGTTCGATGGTGTTCAGGGCGCGTTCGCGGGCTTGGCTTTTTTCCGCCCCAAACCGCAATTCACCCAGCGTGATGGTGGACATGGCCACGTCGTGCAGGGCGTGCTGCTCAAAGCGTGCGCGCACCGCCAGCGGCTGGCCTTTGGCGATGTAGATGCAGATGTTGGTGTCGAGCAGGTAGCGGACGGTGGAACGATCGGTCATCAGAACGCTTCCCGCTCTTGTGGTGGGGTGTCGTGCCGACCGTCACCCATGAAATCGGCGGGCATGCTGGCCAGAAGATCAAAAACCACGGCGGCGCTGAGCGGAACTTCGCGCAACACAATATCGCGGCCCTGGCGAAAAATTTCGACTTGGTCCACGTTGAGCCGAAATTCCTTGGGCAGGCGCACCGCCTGGCTGTTGCCAGACTGAAAAACGCGGGCGTAAGTCATGCGTTTGCTCCTTTCGAGGATGTATATATGTTAAGTATATACATTGTCAGCCCAAAATAAAATCACGCACGGTTTTCTTGCCCTCGTCATGCAGGGCTGTGTCGGCAAACATGACGTGGTAGCGCAGGCGCTCGGGGTTGAGGTCTTCCCAGCGCTTCAGTGCTACAGCCTTTCGGCCTTCCTGGGTTTGCGGGGGCTCGCCTGCCGCGTGGCGGGCCATGTCGGCATGGATGTCGGGGCTGAGCTTGTCGCTCTTGACTTCCACCACCAGGTGTTTGCCGTCGGCGCGGCGCAGCACGAAGTCGGGCGTGTAGGTGTGCCAGCGGCCATCGTCGCCCAGGTACTCGGCGCGCAGGTCGGTTTTCCCCGCATCGGTCAGGCCGCCGGTGAACCACAGGCCTTCGATCTGGTGCGGGTGGCTTTGCAGCAGGCCCAGCGTCCAATCCAGAAATTCGGCCTCGGGCGTGGAGTCGAAGTTGTAGCCCTCGTAGTGGAAGCTGGTTTGCAGGGCCAGCGCGGCATGGGCCGTGTCCTTGGCCTGCTTGTAGAGTGGTTCGCGCTCTTTCGCAAAGCTGATGCGGGCGGTGTAGATGCTTTGGCCATCCACCTCGGCATGGTCGAAGCCCTCGGCCTTGACCAGGGCCACGGCCACTTCGATTTCGTCCCAGGTTTCCTCGTACTGGTTGCGCTGGGCTTCGATTTGCAGCGCCAGGGCATCGAGGTGATGCTCTGGTATTTGTAGCTGCTCGCGCTTATCCTGATTGGGTTGCGTGCCATTTTGACTGTAAGCACTGCGCAGGGCGCCCAGCAGCTCGGGTGTGGGCAGGTGGTGGCTGGTGGCCAGCCGGGCGGCGGCGGTGTAGGCATCCAGCATCGGCGTGTAGGGCTGCAGCAGCACGTCGCCGGCATCCAGGCGCTGCAAGCGGGTGTCGCCGCTGGCGGTGAGCACAGGGCTCCAGGTTTGCACAACGGGGCCGCTTGGGGCCGGAGTGTCAGGCACGGTGAAAGTCAGTGGCGTGGCAGCACCGCTGTCGGCCTTGCGCTGAATGCGCAGCACGCGCTTTTTGATGAGGAGCGGCGGCAGGTGGGGCTTGTGCAGGTGGATGGTTTTTTCCACCCGGTCGGCGTGCTGGGCATCCAGCGCTTTGAGGCTGGTGCCGTAGGTTTCGGCGAGCTGGTCTTCCAGCGTTTTCTTGTTGCTGGCGGTCAGGTAAACGCGTGCTGGCGCCTTGTTGCCCGGCACCTGGCGCAGGCAGCGGGTGGCGGCCTGCAGCACGAAGTTGTTGCTGGTGGCGAGCTTGCGCACCAGCGCGCAGGCAAACAGGCTGGGGCAGTTCCAGCCCTCGGTGCCCATGTTGACCAGCAGCAGTACGCGGTGCGGGGCGGCGCTGTCGCGGGCCACGGCCTCGAAGGCGCGGCGCGTTGCGTCGCTGGATTTGTTGTCCACGGCCAGCAGGGTATCGGGGCCAATGCCGTGGGCCAGCAGCGCCGATTCGATGGCGGGGCGCAGTTCGTCGCGTGTGTCGATGTTGGGAAAATACAGCGCCAGCCGGGCCGGGGCGCCGTTTTCCAGCGCCACCGGCCAATAGTCGCGCACAAAGTCGTCGATCACGCTTTGCACCATGGTGCCGGCCTCGCCATCGCCCAGTTCCAGCACCTTGATGCCGCCGGCCAGCTCTTTGAGCACGCCATCGCGTATGCCTTCGCCCAGGCCGTACCAGACGACCACGTCGCGCAGCGGCTGGCGCTCGAAATAGGGCGTGCCAGTGGCGTTGATGGTGACGATGAGGTTGGTTTCCTGCGCCAGGTAGTCGATGGTGCGGCGCACTTTTTTGATGCCATCGTCCTTGAATACCGGCTCGCCAGTTTCCTTGTCTTTCTCCCACTTGCCCAGCAGCTTCTGGCCGTAGGTGTGGTGGGCTTCATCCGAGAATACGGCCAGGTGCGGCAGCGAGGCAATGGCCTGCAGACGCAGGTTGGCCAGGGCCGTGGCTTCTTCGTCTTTGGTGCCGGCAAACAGGCGGCTTTGCGCGGTGTTGCGCACGGTGGGTTTCTGGATGCGGATTTTTTCGGTGTTGGTGACGATGACGTTGAAGCTGCTGCCCAGCGTGATGGGAATGGTTTTGTCGCCGTCGCGCGTGAAGGTGAGCTTGAAGCTGGCGGCAAAAGGCTTGTACAGCCGCGCGGGGAGCAGGCGGTCAAACGGAATATCGGCGAGCTCGCGCAGCGCACTCAGGATGGTTTTGCCGGGTGCGAACACCAGCGCGTTTTCAACAAACGGGCCATCGGGATATTCCAGCGCCATGGCGAACTCGGTGGCGACAATGGAGCCCATCAGGATGGTCTTGCCGGCGCCCATGGCCAGCGCCAGGATGTAGCTGGGGTAGTCGAGCGCGAAGGTTTCGCGCAGGGATTCGAGTCCGTGCTTGCGTACGAAGGCGTTGTCGGTTTGGATGCGCTCAATGACCTCTTCCAGGCTGGTGTCGGCAATCAGCTCGGTCAACTCTTTGGAGTTCAAGCCCATGGCAGCCCGGCGGGCGCTTTTTGTGGGGAAGAGGGTGGCGTACAAATCGGGGATGCGGGGCGTGTTCAACGCCAGCCGCAGATACCAATAGGTTTCCAGTGCTCGAAATTGTGCCTGGCGCAGGTAGCGCAGTTGCCCGGTGGTTGGGTCTTCCATTGCGAATTCAAGGATTTCGCGGATGGCCGGATAGTCTGGGCAGTCGTAGTGCGCTGTGCGCCAGGCGTCCACGCGCTCGGCCAGGGCTTGGAAAAGGTGGCTCATGGATAGGCTCTCAATGCAAGTTCGTGGCACAGCGTAGCCAGCGGCATGGCCTGCACGCCATGGCCCAGTGGGAAGGGTTCGTCGCCAGGGTAGATGACCAGTTTGCGCGTGGGTTGCAGGTCTTCGCATGCGCTGTGAAAGCCGCGTTCGACCTTGGGTGCCAGGCTGCGTTTGACTTCGATGGCCCAGCTTTCGCCGCTGGGCCAGTTCAGCAGCAGGTCGATTTCCGCGCCGCTGCTCGTGCGGTAGAAGTGGGCGCTGGCATTCGCCCCTGCGGCGGTGATGAGGTTCTCCAGTACAAAACCTTCCCAGCTCGCGCCCACGGCGGGGTGGCCCAGCAGCGTTTCTTCGTCGGGCAGGCCCAGCAGCGCGTGTAGCAAACCGCTGTCGCGCACGTAGAGTTTGGGCGATTTGGTCAGGCGTTTGCCCAGGTTGGCGTGCCAGGGTTCCAGGCGCCGTACCAAAAACATCTCTACCAGCAGATCGAGGTAGCGGTTGACGGTGCGCATGTCCAGAGCGAGGCTGCGTGCCAGCACTGAGGCATTGACCAGTGCCCCTTGCTGATGGGCCAACATGCCCCACAGGCGGCGCAGTGCCTCGGAGCCTACGCGCCCGCCAAACAGAGGGATGTCGCGCTCCACATAGGTGCGAATGAAATCTTGCCGCCAGCGCAGGCTAGCGGCAGGGGTGCGGGCGAGATGGCTTTCAGGGAATCCGCCCCGTACCCACAGGCGCGTGTGCTCGGCCTCTGGCAGTTCCTGGACGTTGAAGGGGGTCAGTTCGCGGTAGGCGATACGCCCCGCCAGGCTCTCGCCGGCTTGCTGCAGCAGATCGAGTGAGGCGGAACCCAGCAGCAGGTACAGGCCACTGCGTCGGCCGCTGCGCCGTGCCCGGTCAATCAGTCCGCGCAGCACCGGGAACAGGCCAGGAACGCGGTGTACTTCATCCAATACGACCAGCCTGTCCAGGCGCTCTGCCAGGTAAAGCTCCGGCGCAGCGAGTTTGGCGCGGTCCAGCTCTGATTCCAGATCAAGGTACACGTTGTCGGACTGCTGGGCCAGTTCGTGCGCAACGGTGGTTTTGCCCGCCTGGCGGGGGCCCAGAAGGGCTACAGCAGGGGTGCTGGCCAGGTCTTCGCGCAGACTGGCCATGATTTTGCGCTCAAACATCCTTGCATTTTATGCATGTATATGTCGAAAATGCAAGGATAAGCGTGACCGAAAAATCAAACCCCCCGTGTCCTGTCCGCCTTGAACTGCGCCCGAAACTGCGCGAACTGCCCGGCGTCCAGCGCCTCACGCACTTCGCGCATGAGGTTCAGGTAGTAGTGCAGGTTGTGCACTGTGGTGAGCATGGGGCCCAGCATTTCGCCGCAACGGTCCAGGTGGTGCAGGTAGGCGCGCGAGAAGCCGCCGCGCCCGCCCTGGTCCCAGGCTACGGCGTCCTTGCCTGCGCAGGCGTGGCAGGTGCAACTGGGGTCCAGCGGCTGGTGGTCGGCCTTGTGGCGGGCGTTGCGGATTTTCAGGTCGCCGTAGCGCGTGAAGATGGTGCCGTTGCGCGCGTTGCGCGTGGGCATCACGCAGTCGAACATGTCCACGCCGCAGGCCACGCCTTCCACCAGGTCTTCGGGCGTGCCCACGCCCATGAGGTAGCGCGGCTTGTGCGCGGGCAGGCGGTGCGGCGTGTGCGCCATGATGTCCAGCATCTCGTCCTTGGGCTCGCCCACACTGACGCCGCCCACGGCGTAGCCGGGGAAGTCCATGGCCACCAGGGCTTCGAGCGATTCCTGGCGCAGGTTCTTGAACATGCCGCCCTGCACGATGCCGAACAGTGCATTGGGATTGCCCAGGCGCTCGAACTCGTCCTTGGAGCGCTGGGCCCAGCGCAGGCTCATTTCCATGGACTTGCGCGCTTCGTGCTCGGTGGTCTTGTGGCCGTTGGTCTCGTAGGGCGTGCACTCGTCGAGCTGCATCACGATGTCGGAGTTGAGCACCGTCTGGATCTGCATGCTCACCTCGGGCGACATGAAGAGCTTGTCGCCGTTGACGGGCGAGGAAAAGTGCACGCCCTCCTCGGTGATCTTGCGCATGGGCCCCAGGCTCCAGACCTGGAAACCGCCCGAGTCGGTGAGGATGGGCTTGTGCCACTGCTCGAAGGCGTGCAGGCCGCCAAAGCTCTGCATCACGTCCAGCCCAGGGCGCATCCACAGGTGGAAGGTGTTGCCCAGAATGATCTGTGCGCCCATGTCGTGCAGGCTTTGGGGCATGACGCCCTTGACCGTGCCGTAGGTGCCCACGGGCATGAAGATGGGCGTTTGCACCACGCCATGGTTGAGCGTGAGGCGGCCGCGACGGGCGTGGCTGCCCGTGTCGGTGGTGAGAAGTTCAAACTGCAGCATGGGCGCGATTGTCCCAGATGGCTCTACACTGGCCCCAACACACCCACAAGGAGGACTGGATATGCCCCGCATCCTGATTGCCGTCGATGGCTCGGAACTCTCGCTCGACGCCGTGCACCATGCCCTGCAGTTGGTGCAGGACGGCCTGCGCGCCGAATTCGTGCTGGCCAACGTGCAGGAGCCCGCATCGCTGTACGAGCTGGTCGTCTCGCGCGACCCCGACCTCATTGCCGCCGCCAGCCTGGAGGCGGGTGAACACCTCATGGCCCCGGCCCGCGCGCTGCTGGATGCGGCGGGCCTGTCCTACGACACCGAGGTGGGCGTGGGCGACCCGGCGCACACGCTGGTGGATATCATCGAGAGCACGGGCTGCACCCTGGCGATTGTGGGCGCACGCGGCGAGGGTGCCTTGCGCAGTGCGCTGCTGGGTTCGGTGTCGCAGGAACTGGTCCATGCCAGCCCGGTGCCGGTGACCGTGGTCAAGCACGCCGAGGCGCTGGAGGAAGGCGAAGAGGGGGAAGAAGACGCCGAGCCATCCACCTGATGGGAGGAGGCGCTGGCTGCGGCTTCAAGCCGCCTTGCGCATGGGCTCGCGCGGCGCCTGCAGCTTGCCGTGGGGCAGGTGGGCCAGGCGCTTGAACATGCGGCGGCAGTAGCCGCTGATCCACAGGCATTTGTTCAGCTCGTCCACGGGCAGCGGGCCGGAGACGACCACGATGTCGTTGGCCAAATCCTGTGCCCCTGCGGCGCGCAGGCGGCGGCGCATGTTGCTGGCCCAGGACTGGATGCGCGTGGGGCTGCCGTGCTGGTGCACCTCGCCGGTGTGCAGATCGAACGCGATGGCCACGGTGTCGGTCTTGAGCTTGAAGCGCCGCTCGCCGGTGATGGCGCTGGGGGCCTCACGCATGTCGTACAGGTAGTAGCTGCCTGCCTTGAGCTGGTATTGCAAGTCCATGGGTCGTTGTCTCCGTGGAAGGATTGTCCGGTCTGTGGCCCCCCGCAATGCGCTGGAATAAGGGTGGGAATGTGCCGTTTATCGTGGACATGCCACCAGGGGCCACCGGGCGCACTGCGCATTGTCGCGTGGGGACATGACCGCCACAAGAAGGCCGCGCAGCGATTGCGTAACGGCCTGTGTCCATCAAAAGTCCACCAGGCTCAGGCCCACGGTGAACACGGTGCGCTTGCGGTTGTAGTCCACCAGGCTGTCGCCGTAGCCGCTGAAGAGCTGGGTGTGCAGGCGCAGGTTGCTTTTGCCGCCGCCCAGCCCCGAGCCCAGGGCCTGCATCCACTCCAGCCGCACCGAGCCGCGGGACGTTGACGAGAGCGAATGGCGCAGCGTCACGCCCAGGGCGTGGTCGCGGTTCAGGTTCCAGAAGGCGGACAGTTCGCCACGGCCCACGTAGTCGCTGATGCCGGGGTTGTCGTCGCTCTCGGCCTTTTCGGGGATGCGCTTCCAGACGCGGGCGTTCACGCTCCATTGGTTGCCCCGCTCCATGCCGGTCATCAGGTAGGTACGGTTCCAGCTGCGCGACAGCGGCAGGCTCTGGCCGTTGGACTGGTGCACCACGCCCACGCCGCTGTAGCGCCAGCGCCAGCCCCAGGGGAGCTGCGCGTCGGTGGGGTAGACATACACCACCTCGGGCTCGTGGTCCGTGGTGCGGAAAGGGCGCGAGATGTGCGGGCTGAACAACTGCCAGTACGACTGCTGGGTGTAGCCAAACCACAGCGAATCCTGGCGCGTGGGGTGGCCCAGCGTGAGCAGGCTTTGCGCAATCTTGGTGCGTACCGAGAGTTGGATGCGCGCCTCGGTGCTGCGGTAGTCCACGCTGGAGAGGGCGGTGTGCTCGGGCGCGAAGGAGCTGGGCTGGCGGTTCACGCTGTCGGAGGCCACCACCGAAGCGCTCAGTGGCCGGTAGCCCCGGAAGCGGAAGGTGCCGCAACTGCTGCCCGTCTCCAGCTCCCAGAAGCGCGAGAGCTCGGAATACTGCGCATTGCGGCAGCCCTCGACCTGGGCGACATCGATCAGGCGCGTGGCGGGCAAGGTGGTGTCCACCGGGTCGGGCTGCGCACTGCGCGCCTCCTGGGGCGCGGCTTGTGCGCTGCTGGCAGCGGGTGCCTGCCAGGCCTGCTGACCGGCCCAGGCATCAAAGCAGGCCAGGCGCTGGGCGCTGTCGGCCAGCGCGGTGCAGCGCTGCCAGGCCGGGTGGGTGGGGTCGGTGGGGTTGCTGGCCTGCGCCAGCGGTGCGGCCAGCGCACCGGCCAGCACCACACCTGCGGCCTTCAGGGACGGGGAACGGGGGGAGGGGGGCATGGCGGGCTTTTAAGCAAAAGTGGGCTGTGGCGCTTATTTTACAAGCGCGAGCAGCTATAAAAATAATAGCAAATACCTCAGCCCACCGGGGGCTCTGCACGCTCCTGGGCCTTGCGTGCAAACTCGGCGCGCAGGGCTTTGAGCTTTTCGCGCGGGTCTTCGCGCGCGGTGCTGGCGGAGAGCGCCATCTCGGCGATGAAGCGGCTGGGCTGGGCCGCCACCATCTCGCGGCCCTTTTTGCGCTTCTTGGTCCAGCTCACGGCCAGCGTGCGCTGCGCGCGCGTGATGCCCACGTACATCAGGCGGCGCTCTTCCTGCAGGCGGGCCAGTGTGTCGTCGCTGACCTTCTGTTGTCGTCCGCCATCATCGTCGAGCTTGAAGGGCAGCATGCCCTCGGTCACGCCCGCCAGAATCACATGGGGCCACTCCAGGCCCTTGGAGGCGTGCAGCGTGGAGAGCGTCACCACGTCCTGGTCCTTCTCGCGCTCGGACAGGGTGGACAGCAGCGCAATGTTCTGCGCCACTTCCAGCAGGCTCTTGGTTTCCATCTGCGTGGTGGCGCCCGCCGTGTCGTCGATCTGCCCGCCCGCGCGCTGCGCCATCCAGTCGCAAAACTCCAGCACGTTGCTCCAGCGCGCGGCCGCCACCTTCTCGCTGTCTTCGCCGTCGTAGAGGTGCTTTTCGTAGTCGATCTCCTGCAGCCATTCGGTCAGAAAGGCGCGCGCTGCCTCGGCCCCCCGGGTCTGGCGCGCGCGGTATTCCAGGTCGTTGATGTAGCGGCCAAACTCGTGCAGGCCGTCCAGCGCACGCCGGGGCAGCGTGGCGGGCAGCATGGGGGAAAACAGCGCGGCAAACAGGCTGGTGTGGTGCGCGGCCCCGAAAGCGCCCAGTTGCGCCAGCGTGGTGTGGCCAATGCCGCGCTTCGGGTTGGTGATGGCGCGCAGAAACGCCGGGTCGTCGTCGCTGTTGATCCATAGCCGGAACCAGGCGCACAGGTCGCGGATTTCGGCGCGGTCAAAAAAGCTCGTTCCGCCCGACACCTTGTACGGGATGTTGGCCTTGCGCAGCGCTTTTTCGAACGGCTTGGCCTGGTGGTTGGCGCGGTACAGGATGGCAAAGCTCTTCCAGTCCGGTGGCGGGTTGGCGGCGGCGCGCAGGCCCTGCAGGCGCGCCACGGCACGCTCGGCCTCGTGCTCCTCGCTGTCGGCGTCCACCACGCGCACCGGCTCGCCCTCGCCCAGTTCGCTGAACAGCGTCTTGGGGAACAGCTTGGGGTTGGGGCCGATCACGTTGTTGGCTGCGCGCAGGATGGCACTTGTGGAGCGGTAGTTCTGCTCCAGCTTGATGACCTGCAACTGCGGATAGTCCACTGGCAGCTTTTTCAGGTTGTCCAGCGTCGCGCCACGCCAGCCGTAGATGCTCTGGTCGTCGTCGCCCACGGCGGTAAAGCGCCCGCGTTCGCCCACCAGCAGCTTGAGCAGCTCGTACTGCGTGGCGTTGGTGTCCTGGTACTCGTCCACCAGCACATGGCCCAGCGCGGCCTGCCACTTGGCGCGCACCTCGGGGTGGTCGCGCAGCAGCTTGAGCGGCAGGCTGATCAGGTCGTCAAAGTCCACGCTCTGGTAGGCCGTCAGCCGCTCCTCGTAGCGCTGCATGATGAGGGCAATGCTGCGCTCGTGGTCGTCCTTGGCCTGGGCCAGGGCCTGCGTGGCGTTCAGGCCCATGTTCTTCCACAGGCTGATGGTCCACTGCCACTGGCGCGCCGTGGCGGCGTCGGTCGTGCCGCCTGCGGCGTCCTTCAGGATGCTGGTCACATCGTCCTGGTCCAGGATGCTGAACTGGGGCTTAAGGCCCAGCACCTTGCCGTCCTCGCGCACCATGCGCACGCCCAGCGCGTGGAAGGTGCACACCACCACATCCTTGGCCGCCTTGCCGATCAGCCCCTTGGCGCGCTCGCGCATCTCGGCCGCCGCCTTGTTGGTGAAGGTGATGGCCGCAATGCGCTTGGGCTCCATCCCCTGCTCGATCAGGTGCGCGATCTTGTGCGTGATCACCCGCGTCTTGCCCGACCCCGCCCCGGCCAGCACCAGGCAGGGCCCGCTGGTGAAACGGACGGCCTGGAGCTGGGCGAGGTTGAGACCGGCAGACATGGGGAGGCGCAAGGGGCAAAGCGCTGGATCATACCGGCGCAAGCCTCAGGTCAGTCATGCCTTGGGCGTTGCTGACACAATCCCAGGCACTGTGCTGTCCATCCTGCTCGTCACCTTCCCCTTTTTCGCACTCGTGCTGGCCGGGTACCTGGCCGCGCAGCGGCGCATGTTGCCGCTGGAGGCCATTCCCGGGCTCAACGGTTTTGTGCTGTTTTTTGCGCTGCCGTGCATGCTGTACCGCTTTGGCTCGACCACGCCGATCGCGCAGTTGCTCGACCTGTCGGTGGCGGCGGTGTACCTGTTGTGCGGCCTGGTGATGGTGGCGTTTGCCATTGCGGTGACGCGCAACGAACGCATCCGCTGGAACGACTCCGCCTTTGGCGCGCTGGTGGCGGCGTTTCCCAATTCGGGCTTCATGGGCGTGCCGCTGCTGGTGGCGCTGCTGGGCGCGCAGGCGGCCGGGCCGGTGATTGTGATGATCGTGGTGGACATGCTGGTGACCAGCTCGCTGTGCGTGGCCCTCTCGCGCCTGGACGAAGGCCAGGGCCATGGCAGCGCCGCCATGCTGGACGCCGGGCGCAAGGCGTTGCGCGGCGTGGTGGGCAACCCCATGCCCTGGGCGATTCTGGGCGGGGCGCTGGCGTCGTACCTGGAGTGGCGCCTGCCCGCGCCCGTGGAAAAGACCGCCTGGCTGCTGGCCGAGGCGGCCTCGCCGGTGGCACTGTTCACCATTGGCGCGGTGCTGGCGCGCTCGCAGATCCAGGCCAGCCACCCCATGCCGCTGTCGGACTACCTGCCCGTGGCGCTGATGAAACTGCTGCTGCACCCGCTGCTGGTGCTGTTGGCCGGGGCCACGGCCATGCAGTGGGGCGTGGGGCTGAGCCCGTTTGCGCTCACGGTGATGGTGCTGACCGCCGCGCTGCCCAGCGCCAGCAACGTGTCGCTGCTGGCCGAGCGCATGGGGGCCGACAACGGGCGCATCGCGCGCATCATCCTGGTGTCCACGGCGGCATCCTTCCTCAGCTTTTCGGCGGCGGTGACGCTGCTGACTTGAATGCTATAAAAATAATAGCTGTTGGTGCATTGACCATAAGCGATGCAGGCCAAAAGCATCAATATTTTGTTAGAGCTGTCCCTGTCCCAACAAAGAGCAACTGCGCTTGCGCTCGCCTCGGCAGACTGATATTCTGGTCGGTATGACTAGATTGAATCCCGCTGTCCGTCCCTCCGCTGGCCGTGCGGCCCCTGCGCCGGGGCATTGGCTGCTGCAGGACGCCAAGGCGCGTTTCAGCGAGCTGGTGCGGCGTGTGCGCAGCGAAGGGCCGCAACACGTCACCGTGCATGGACGCGATGAAGTGGTGGTGATTGCCGCCGAAGACTACCGGCGCCTGCAAGGCCTGCAAACAGGCCAAGCGCTGGTGCTGGCGCTACAGGCCTCGCCCCATCCTGAAGTGGAATTGACCCTGGCACCGCCCACCCAGGCGCCCGTGCGGGATGTGTCGCTGTGAAAGGCTACCTGCTCGACACCAACATCCTGTCTGAACTGCGGCGCCCACGCCCGCAGGCCCAAGTGGTGGCGTTCGTGAGCAGGCAACCGCTCGAACGCCTCTTCGTCAGTGCCGTCACCTTCGCAGAGATCCGCTTTGGCATTGAACTGATTGCCGACATCGAGAAGCGGGCCGCGCTGCACGACTGGCTGCAGCAACAGTTGCGCCCCATGTTCGAGAACCGCGTGCTGCCCGTCAGCGAAGACGTGATGTTCAAGTGGCGCCTGTTGGTGGAAAGCGGGCGCAAGGCGGGTCATACCTTTCCACAGCCCGATCTCATCATTGCGGCGACGGCGCTGCACCATGGATTGACAGTCGTCACCCGCGACATGGGCGGCTACGAAAAGGCCGGCGTGCCGCTCGTCAACCCGTGGCAGGGCGAGCCGTAAAACCAAAAGTCCTGGCGCCCAAGGCGGTATCCCGTGAGTGCCTGGGGGGGCTTTGGCTATTCGGTTGATTGAATCAATTGCTTTTACGTTGCAATTGGCTGCGCCTAAAGTGACGGTTCTTCCACACCTTTGCCAGGAGAACCACCATGACCAGCCCCGCCACCCCACCCGCAGCCCAATGTCCTTTCCACGCAGTGGCCCGCGCCAGCGCCCGCGCGACGCAGGGCGCGCGCTCGCACCGCGACTGGTGGCCCGGGCAGTTGAACCTGGGCATCCTGCACCAGCATGAACCCGCATCCAACCCGTTGGGCGCGGACTTTGACTATGCCCAGGCCTTTGCCGGGCTGGACTATGCGGCGCTCAAGGCCGACCTGACGGCGCTGATGACCGACTCGCAGGACTGGTGGCCCGCCGACTGGGGCCACTACGGCGGACTGTTCATCCGCATGGCCTGGCACAGCGCGGGCACCTACCGCACGGGCGACGGCCGGGGCGGCGCCAGCACCGGCAACAAGCGCTTTGCGCCCGTCAACAGCTGGCCCGACAACGGCAACCTGGACAAGGCGCGCCGCCTGCTCTGGCCCATCAAGCAGAAGTACGGCAACGCCATTTCCTGGGCCGACCTGATG
The DNA here is from genome assembly GCA_023150295.1 of Giesbergeria sp. Lineage (GTDB taxonomy): Bacteria > Pseudomonadota > Gammaproteobacteria > Burkholderiales > Burkholderiaceae_C > Simplicispira. The sequence goes on from JAKLLE010000080.1 coordinate 13,524, forward strand.
ATCCTGGCGGGCAACGTGGCGCTCGAATCCATGGGCTTCAAGACCTTCGGCTTTGGTGGTGGCCGTGTGGACATCTACCAGCCCGAAGAAGACATCTACTGGGGCGCCGAGACCGAATGGCTGGCCACCAGCGACAAGCCGGGCAGCCGCTACAGCGGCCAGCGCGAGCTGGAGAACCCGCTGGCCGCCGTGCAGATGGGCCTGATCTACGTAAACCCCGAGGGCCCGGACGGCAACCCCGACCCCGTGGCCTCGGGCCGTGACGTGCGCGAAACCTTTGCCCGCATGGGCATGAACGACGAGGAAACCGTGGCCCTGGTGGCGGGCGGCCACACCTTTGGCAAGGCCCACGGCGCGGGCGACCCGGCCCTGGTGGGCCCCGAGCCCGAGGCCGCACCCCTGCAGAACCAGGGCCTGGGCTGGATCAACCGCCTGGGCAGCGGCAAGGGCGCCGACACCACCACCAGCGGCATCGAAGGCGCCTGGAAGCCGAACCCCACCACCTGGGACAACGGCTACTTCGACATGCTGTTTGGCTATGAGTGGGCGCTCACCCGCAGCCCGGCAGGCGCCAAGCAGTGGGTGGCACAGAACGTGCGGCCCGAGCACCTGATCCCCGACGCGCACGACCCGTCCCAAAAGCACCCGCCCATGATGACCACGGCCGACCTGTCGCTGCGCATGGACCCGGTGTACGAGCCGATCGCACGGCGCTTCCACCAGGACCCGCAGGCCTTTGCCGACGCCTTTGCGCGCGCCTGGTTCAAGCTCACGCACCGCGACATGGGCCCCAAGGCGCGCTACCTGGGCCCCGAGGTACCTGCCGAGGAGCTGGTCTGGCAAGACCCCATTCCCGCCTGCGACCACGCGCTGGTCGACGCGCAGGACATCGCCGCGCTCAAGGCCCAGGTGCTGGCCAGCGGCCTGCCGGTGGCGGCGCTGGTGTCCACCGCCTGGGCCTCGGCCTCTACCTTCCGTGGCTCGGACATGCGCGGCGGCGCCAATGGCGCACGCATCCGCCTGGCACCGCAGAAGGACTGGGAAGTGAACCAGCCCGCCCCACTGGCGCAGGTGCTGGCGGTGCTCGAAGGCATCCAGCAGCGCTTCAACGCCGCGCAGACGGGCAGCAAGAAGATCTCGCTGGCCGACCTGATCGTGCTGGCCGGTGGCGCCGCCATCGAGGCGGCCGCTCAGGCTGCGGGGCAGGCGGTGACCGTGCCCTTCACCCCCGGCCGCATGGACGCCGCGCAGGCGCAGACCGATGTGGAGTCCTTCGCCGTGCTGGAGCCCCAGGCCGACGGTTTCCGCAACTACCAGAAGGCCAGCTATCGCGTGCCGGCCGAGCAGTTGCTCATCGACAAGGCGCAGTTGCTCACCCTCAGCGCGCCCGAGATGACGGCGTTGGTCGGCGGCCTGCGTGTGCTCGGCGCCAACGCGGGGCAGGCAGCGCATGGCGTGTTCACGCAGCGCGTGGGGCAGCTCAGCAACGACTTCTTTGTGCACCTGCTGGACATCGGCACCGTGTGGCAGCCCACGTCCGAGGCGCAGGAGCTGTTCGAGGGCCGCGACCGCGCCAGCGGCGCGCTGCGCTGGACGGCCACGCGCGTGGACCTGGCCTTTGGCTCCCATTCGCAACTGCGCGCGCTGGCCGAGGTCTATGCCCAGGCCGACGGGCAGGTGCGCCTGGTGCGCGACTTCGTGGCCGCCTGGGTCAAGGTCATGGAACTGGACCGCTTCGACCGCTGTTGAGAAGCGCGGGCAGCCTTTCGGTCTTGAATCGGCATTGGCGCACCAAAACGGCTTTGTTGCACAAAGCCAGTCCGCTGAGCTGGTAGCCTCGAGACATGAGTGAACCGAAGGGGTCCAAGGCCCGCTACAAGACCACCAACTGGGCAGAGTACAACGCCGCGCTCAAAGCCCGAGGGTCGCTGACAATC
>JAKLLE010000081.1 GCA_023150295.1 Giesbergeria sp.
GGGTAGTATTCATGGGCGGGCACCAAGTTCAGACTTCGATACCCTGATCTTCCAGCCTTTTGGGCGGTGCCCGCAACTTTTTTTGCGCCTCACGCAGAGGCAAATTCGGCTGGGTTGAGGAATTCTGCAAGTCCCTCAGCTATAAGCCTACTATTTATAAGCGGTAGAACCGTTTTTTATCCAATATTTGTGTCGCCTGCAGCACAAGGATGTGGCGCCAGGCGTGTCACCATGGCGGAGCCGTGAGAACCCGCCACCTACTGCAGTTGGTACTGCTGTCCGCCCTGTGGGGCGCTTCCTTTCTGTTCATCCGCATCGCCAGCCCGGCACTGGGGCCGCATGTGGCCGCGGCGCTGCGCATTGGGCTGGCCACGCTGACCCTCGTGGCCATCATGCGTGCCGCGCGCGAGCCCTGGCCCTGGCGCCACTGGCGTGAACTGGCAGGCCTGGGCACGCTGACCGTCGCCCTGCCTTTCCTGCTCTACGCCTATGCCGCACTGCACCTGCCTGCGGGCTACAGTGCGCTGCTCAACACCATGGTGGTGCCCTTTGGTGTGCTGGCCTCGGCCTGGATGAAGGAAGACACGCTCTCGTTGCGCAAGTGGCTGGGCTGCGCGTGCGGTTTTGCCGGCGTGGCCTTGATCGTGCGGCTGGGGCCGGTGGAGCCCTCGCCCACGCTGCTGCTGGCGGCGCTGGCCTGCATGTCGGCCGCCGCCTGCTACGGCGTTTGCACCCCCTGGATGAAGCGCGCCACCCAGCGCATCAGCCCGCTGGCCATTGCCGCAGGCATCCACGCCGCCGCGCTGGTGCTGCTGGTGCCGGGCGCAGTGTGGGATTGGCACCAGGCCCAGTTCACCCTGCCCGCGCTGCTGGCCGTGGCGGTGATGGGGGTGGTGACCTCCGGCCTGGCCTATTGGCTCAATTTGCGCGTGCTCAGCCAGATCTCGCCAGTGGCGGCCATGAGTTCGGCCTTCATGATCCCACTGTTTGGCGTGGCCTGGGGCAGCCTGTTCCTGGGCGAACCGCTAGGGGTGGGCATGCTGTGGGGCGGTGCGCTGGTACTGCTGGCCACCGCGCTGGTCACCGGCTTCAACCCCCTTCGCCTGCTGGGCGTGCTGCGCGGGCGCTGAACACCCGCCGTCAGGACCTTATGCCCGTGCGCCCGGAATGGGCGGCACGGCCTGCAACACGTCACCACACTGCGCACGGTGGCGCAGCGCGTGGTCCATGAGCACCAGCGCCAGCAGCGCCTCGGCGATGGGCGCGGCGCGGATGCCCACGCAGGGGTCGTGGCGGCCCTTGGTGACCACCTCGGTACTCTGGCCGTGGATGTCGATGGACTCCCGCGGGCTCAGGATGGAGCTGGTGGGCTTGATGGCGATGCTGACCTCGATGTCCTGCCCCGTGCTGATGCCGCCGAGCACGCCACCCGCGTTGTTGTTGGCAAAGCCCTCGGGCGTGAGCGAGTCGCCGTGCGTGGTGCCGCGCTGCGCGACGCTGGCGAAGCCCGCGCCGATCTCCACGCCCTTGACGGCGTTGAGGCCCATCATGGCGTAGGCGATGTCGGCGTCGAGCTTGTCGAACAGCGGCTCGCCCAGGCCCACGGGCACACCGGTGGCCTGCACGCGGATGCGCGCGCCACAGGAGTCGTGCGCCTTGCGCAGCGCATCCATGTAGTCCTCGTAGCGCTGCACATCGGCCACAGGGGCAAAGAAGGGGTTGTGCGGCACATGGTCCCAGCTCTCGAACGGGATGTCCAATTCGCCCAGCTGCGTCATGCAGGCCCGGAAATGGATGCCGAATTTTTCACGCAGCCATTTCTTGGCCACCGCTCCGGCGGCCACGGTGGGTGCCGTCAGGCGCGCCGACGAGCGGCCGCCACCGCGCGGGTCGCGCAGGCCGTACTTGTGCCAGTAGGTGTAGTCGGCATGGCCGGGGCGGAAGGTGCGCAGGATGTCGCCATAGTCCTTGCTGCGCTGGTCGGTATTGCGGATCAGCAGCCCGATCGGCGTGCCGGTGGTGCGGCCCTCGTACACGCCGGAGAGGATCTCCACCGCGTCGGGCTCGTTGCGCTGTGTGACATGGCGGCTGGTACCGGGGCGGCGGCGGTCCAGGTCAAACTGGATATCGGCCTCGGACAGCAGCATGCCGGGCGGGCAGCCATCGATCACGCAGCCAATGGCCGGGCCATGGGATTCACCAAAGTTGGTGACGCAGAAAAGGGTGCCAAAGGTGTTGCCGCTCATGGCGCCGGATTATCCCAGACCGCCACCTACGCAAAGACACAGTGCGAGAGAAAAGCCCCCACCGCCTGCACCCGCGTTGCCCATGCCAGAGCCACCGCGCAAGGGCCGCCCCGCCGCGCTGGTGGCGCCCCCCCTTCCCGCATTGCGCAGCAATGCGAGAGAAGGGGGAAGCGGCGCAGCCGCTCAGGGGGTTGTCTTTTCCTCCGGCCAATCGCGGATATAGGCCTTGAGCATCTTGTTCTCGAAGTTCTGGCTGTCCACCACGGCCTTGGCCACGTCGTAGAAGCTGATCACGCCCATGAGCATGCGCTTGTCCATCACCGGCATGTAGCGCGCGTGGCGGTCCAGCATCATGCGGCGCACCTCGTCCATGTCGGTTTCCATGGTGCAGGTGAGCGGGTGGTCGTCCATGGCGGTGCGCACCAGCAGGGTGCCCACACTGCCGCCATTCTTGACCACGGCCTGGATGACCTCGCGGAAGGTGAGCATGCCCACCAGATCGCCCAGTTCCATGACCACGAGCGAGCCGATGTCCTTTTCGGCCATGGCATCGGCGGCACGGGCCAGGGGTTCGTCGGGGTGGACAGTAAAAAGGGTGTTGCCCTTGACGCGCAGAATGTCGCTGACTTTCATGGGGTGCTGCCTTCGTGAAGGGCGCCGCGTCACGCGGGCGCCAGAATCGCGGTACGTTGAGTGGTCAAATATAGCCCACAAACAGCAGTTGCCCGGCCCTTTTCTGGAGACAAACCCATGCCCGGTTACGCCGATCCCGGCTTCGACACCCTGGCCCTGCACGCAGGCGCCACCCCCGACCCCACCACCGGCGCGCGCGCCGTGCCCATCTACCTGACCACCTCGTTCGTGTTCGAGTCCAGCGACCACGCGGCATCGCTGTTCAACATGGAGCGTGGCGGGCACGTGTATTCGCGCATCAGCAACCCGACCAACGCCGTGTTCGAGCAGCGCATGGCCGCGCTCGAAGGCGGCGCAGGCGCCATTGCGGTCGCCAGCGGCCAGGCGGCGCTGCACCTGGCGATCTGCACGCTGATGGGCGCGGGCTCGCACATCGTCGCCAGCACCGCGCTGTACGGCGGCTCGCAGAACCTGCTGCACTACACGCTGCGCCGCTTCGGCATCGAGACCACCTTCGTCAAGCCCGGCGACATAGCCGCCTGGCGCGCCGCCATCCGGCCCAATACCAAGCTGTTCTTCGGCGAAACCGTGGGCAACCCCGGCCTGGACGTGATCGACATCCCCACCGTCAGCGCCATTGCGCACGAGCACGGCATTCCGCTGCTGGTGGACTCGACCTTCACCACGCCCTGGCTGATGAAGCCCTTCGAGCATGGCGCCGATCTGGTGTACCACTCGGCCACCAAGTTCTTGAGCGGCCATGGCACCGTCATCGGTGGCGTGGTGGTGGACAGCGGCCAGTTCGACTGGGAAGGCTCGGGGCGCTTCCCCGAGATGACGCAACCCTACGACGGCTTTCACGGCATGGTGTTCAGCGAGGAATCGACCGTGGGCGCCTTCCTGCTGCGCGCCCGGCGCGAGGGCCTGCGCGACTTCGGCGCCTGCATGAGCCCGCACACCGCCTGGCTCATCCTGCAAGGCATCGAGACCCTGCCGCTGCGGATGGAACGCCACATGCGCAACACCGAAAAGGTGGTGCAGTTCCTGGCCAGCCAGCCCATAGTCGAGCGCGTGGGCCACCCGCTGCTCGAATCGCACCCCAGCCACCAGCTCGCACAAAAGCTGCTGCCGCGCGGCGTGGCCTCGGTGTTCAGCTTCGACCTCAAGGGCACGCGCGAACAGGGCAAGAAGTTCATCGAAGCGCTCAAGATCTTCAGCCACCTGGCCAACGTGGGCGACTGCCGCAGCCTGGTGATCCACCCCGCCAGCACCACGCACTTCCGCCTGTCGGACGACGCGCTCGCGGGCGCGGGCATCACGCAGGGCACGATCCGTCTGTCCATCGGCCTGGAAGACCCGGACGACCTCATCGACGACCTCAAGCGCGCGCTCAAGGCCGCAGAAAAGGCAGGAGCCTGACCATGGAACTGCAAGTCAACGGCCACAACACCTTCTGCAACACCGGCGGCAAGCCCTTCAACCCGGCGCAGCCCACCGTGGTGATGATCCACGGCGTGCTCAACGACCACAGCGTCTGGGCCATGCAGAGCCGCTACCTCGCCCACCACGGCTGGAACGTGCTGGCGGTGGACCTGCCCGGCCATTGCAAGAGCGCCGGCCCGGCACCGGCATCGGTCGAGGAAGCGGCGGACTTCATCATCGCCCTGCTCGACGCCGTGGGCGCCCCACGCGCAGCGCTCGTGGGCCACAGCTGGGGGTCGCTGATCGCGCTGGAGGCAGCCGCGCGCCTGCAGGAGCGCGCCAGCCACCTCGTGCTGGTGGGCACGGCCTTCCCGATGAAGGTCTCGCCCGCGCTCATCGAGGCCTCGCTGAACGAGCCCGAGAAGGCGCTGCGCATGGTCAACGTGTTCTCGCGCAGCACCCTGTGCGCGCCGCCCACCGCGCTGGGCCCCGGCACCTGGGTGTATGGCGCCAGCATGGCGCTGGGCCGCCGCGTGCTGCGCAGCAACCGCGAGGTGAACCTGTTCCACCGCGGCTTCGTGGCCTGCGACAGCTACGCAGGCGGCGAAGAAGCCATCGCGCGCATCACCTGCCCCGTGCTGTTCGCCCTGGGCGCGCAGGACCAGATGACGACGCCCAAGGCCGCCCAGGGCCTGATCGCCAAGGCGCGTGAATCCGGCAAGCAGGCGCAGGTGGTTCACCTCCCGGTCGGCCACCACCAGATGACCGAGACGCCGGAAGAAACGCTGTTCGCCCTCCGGGACTTCCTGGCGCGCTGAATGCTATCGAATAGATAGCTACTAGCGCTTACTGGTATTGCGTCAAGGCCGTTTTTCGCTCTCAATACCGGCCAACGCATCGCCGAGCAGCAGCCCATCGAGCCCCGCCCGGCCCCACACCCCCTCCAGGCTGGGCGTGCGCTCCAGCAGCAGGCGCTGCACCAGCGGCGCCAGCGGGGTGGTTTGCGGGTCGGCCAGCAGCACGTAGCGCGATTCGGCCTGGCGCGGCGTCGCCCCGTCCTCCTCCTGCAGGCGCCCCACCCAGTCCAGGGCCAGCAGGGCATCGAGCGCGGGTTCGAGCTGCAGCGCATCCACGCGCAGCCGCTGCGCCAGCGCATCGGCCCGCAGGCCCCGCGCCGGGGTGTGGCGGGCCACGTCGAGCTGCTGCAGCACCTCCACCGCCAGCTCGAAGTTCCAGCCCTGGTGGCCCGAGCGCCGCGCCACGCCCGCCAGCAGGCTGGGAAGGTAGGCGGCCACCACCGCCCCCAGCAGCACGATGACCCAGGCCACGTAAATCCACACCAGCAGGATCGGCAGCGTGGCGAAGGTGCCGTACACCGCCGAATAGGTGGGCACCTTGGCCACGTACAGCGCCAGCCCTTTCTTGGCCAGCTCCATGCACACCGCCACGAAGAAACCGCCCGCCCAGGCGTGGCGCCAGTTCACCTGGGTATTGGGCACATAGTGGTAAAGGCCCGCCATGCCGGCGGCGAGCACAAAGAACTCGATGGAATCGAGCAGCAGCCGCAACCCACCCGGAATCTGCCCCACCAACCCGCGCGACGCCGAGAGCGCATACGAAGTCAGCGCCAGGCTGGCGCCCAGCAGCAGCGGGCCCAGCGTGATGGCGGCCCAATAGATCAGCACGCGCTGGCCCAATGGCCGTAGGCGCCGCACGCGCCAGATGTTGTTGAGCGTGCGGTCAATGGTCAAAATCAAGGCCAGCGCCGTGCCCAGCAGCACGGAAAAGCCCAGCAGCCCCAGGCGGCTGGCCTTGGACGAAAACTGTGTGAGGTAGCCCAGCACCTGGCGCGCTATGTTGTCGGGCACCAGGCTTTCCACCAGCCAGCGCTGCAGCACATCCTGCAGCTTGGCAAACATGGGAAAGGCGGTGAACACGGCCAGCGCCACCGTCACAAAGGGCACCAGCGCCAGGATGGTGGTGAAGGTCAGGCTGCTGGCGGTGAGGCCCAGGCGGTCTTCGCGAAAGCGCTCGCGCAGCGTGTGGGCCGTGGTGGCCCACGGAAAATGAGAAAGCTCTTCGGGCAGGGCCTGCAGGCGCTGCACCACGGACTGTAGGGAAAAGGGCATGGCCGCTATGATGCCATCCGCCATGCACCCGCCCGACGCCCCCGCCCTGCCCTTGCCCCCGGACTACACCCGCTGGGTGGACGCCACCCGCCACACCGCCGTGACCACCCTGCTGGCCCTGATTGCGCTGTGCCTGGCCTGGGAGCTGGTGCTGGCGCCGCTGCGGCCGGGCGGCTCGTGGCTGGCGCTCAAAGCCTTGCCGCTGTGCATTCCGCTGGCGGGCTTCTTGCGCAACCGCATGTACACCTACCGCTGGGTCAGCCTGATGGTGTGGCTGTATTTCACCGAAGGCGTGGTGCGCGGCTGGAGCGACCGCCCGCCCAGCAACTGGCTGGCCATGGCCGAGGTGCTGCTGTGCCTTGTTCTGTTTGCCGCCTGCACCGCCCATGTGCGCCTGCGGCTGCGGTATGCCGTAACCCCATCCACCCCTTCTTCTTGACCGATGCCTGACCTGATTGAACAACTGCGCCACATCGTCGGCGCCCCCCATGTACTGACCGAGGGCGACCTCAGCGCCTGGGAACAGGACTGGCGCCGCCGCGTGCGCGGCAAGGCCCTGGCCGTGGTGCGCCCGGCCAGCACGCAAGAGGTGGCCGCCGTGGTCAAGGCCTGCGCCGCTGCCGGTGCGCCCATCGTGCCGCAGGGCGGCAACACCGGCCTGTCGGTCGGCTCCACGCCCGACACCTCGGGCCGCGAAGTGGTGCTGAGCCTCACGCGCATGAACGCCGTGCGCGCGCTGGACCCGGACAACCTTACCCTCACCGTCGAAGCCGGCTGCATCCTGCAGAACGTGCAAGAGGCCGCCGAGAAGGCCGGTTTGCTGTTCCCGCTCTCGCTGGCGTCGGAAGGCAGTTGCACCATCGGCGGCAACCTGGCGGCCAACGCCGGGGGCACGCAGGTGGTGCGCTACGGCAACTCGCGCGAGCTGTGCCTGGGGCTGGAAGTGGTCAACGCGCAGGGCGAGGTCTGGAGCGGCCTGAGCGGCTTGCGCAAGGACAACACCGGCTACGACCTGCGCAACCTGCTCATCGGCAGCGAAGGCACGCTGGGCATCATCACCGCCGCCACGCTCAAGCTCTACCCGCGCCCCGCTGCACAGCTCACTGCCTGGGCCGCCGTGCCCAGCATGGAACAGGCCGTGCGCCTGCTGGCCCTGGCGCACCAGCACCTGGGCGCGGGGCTCACCGGCTTCGAGGTGATGGGGCGCTTTGCGCTGCAACTGGTGGACAAGCACATGCCGCAACTGCGCGTGCCCTTCATCGACCAGCCTGACATCCCCTGGGCCGTGCTGCTGGAAAACTCCGACAGCGAATCCGAACAGCACGCACGCGAACGCTTTGAAGCCCTGCTGGAAACCGCCTTCGAGCAAGGCTGCGTGCAGGACGCCGTGGTGGCCGAGAGCATCACCCAGGCGCAGCAGCTCTGGCATATCCGCGAGAACATCCCCCTGGCCCAGGCCGAGGAAGGGCTGAACATCAAGCACGACATCTCGGTGCCCATTTCGCGCATCCCCGCCTTCGTGGAGCATGCCGACGCGCTGCTGCAGCGCGAAATCCCCGGCGTACGCCTGGTCAACTTCGGCCACCTGGGCGATGGCAACCTGCACTACAACGTGCAGGCGCCCGAAGGCGGCGACGCAGCAGCCTTCCTGCGCGACCAGGAGGATCATGTGAACCATCTGGTGTACGAGGCCGTGGCACAGTTTGGCGGCTCGTTCTCGGCCGAACACGGCGTGGGCGCGCTCAAGACCGACAAGCTCGTGCGCTACCAGTCGCCCGTGGCCCTCTCCATGATGCGCGCCATCAAGCAGGCGCTGGACCCGCAGAACCTGATGAATCCGGGGCGGGTGCTGGGCGGCTGAGCCTCATTCCACACGCCCCGACAGCTATTACTTTGATAGCTACTTGCGCTTGTCAGATAAGCGCCGGGGCCATATTTCTTCATAAGCCCTAGAATGCTGTCCGGCGCACGGCCCAGCCCGTGCGCCGTGTTGTTTCTGCCTCTTTGTCGAGACCGTTCCATGCCCTCCCGCCCCATCCGCTCGCAGTACGAAGACTTCATGCGCCATGTGTTCACGCACGGCGTGGCCAAGGGCGACCGCACCGGCACGGGCACGAAAAGCGTGTTCGGCCACCAGATGCGCTTCGACCTCTCGGAGGGCTTCCCGCTCGTCACCACCAAGAAGGTGCACCTCAAGAGCATCATCCTGGAACTGCTGTGGTTCCTGCGCGGCGACAGCAACGTGCGCTGGCTGCAGGAGCGCGGCGTGACCATCTGGGACGAATGGGCGCGCGAAGACGGCGACCTCGGCCCCGTGTACGGCGTGCAGTGGCGCAACTGGCCCGCGCCCACCCCTGAAAACCCTCGCGGCCACATCGACCAGATCCAACAGGTGATCGACACGCTCAAGACCAACCCCAACTCGCGCCGCATCATCGTGAGCGCCTGGAACGTGGCCGAGCTGGATCAGATGGCGCTCATGCCCTGCCACGCGTTCTTTCAGTTCTACGTGGCGCCTTCCACCACGCCCGGCGGCAAGGGACAGTTGTCCTGCCAGCTCTACCAGCGCAGCGCCGACATCTTCCTGGGCGTGCCCTTCAACATTGCGTCCTACGCCCTGCTCACGCACATGGTGGCGCAGCAGTGCGACCTGGCCGTGGGCGACTTCATCTGGACCGGCGGCGACTGCCACATCTACAGCAACCACGCCGAGCAGGTGCAGACGCAACTGGCGCGCGCCCCCCACCCCTACCCGGTGCTGAACATCAAGCGCCGCCCGGACAGCATCTTCGACTACGCATACGAAGACTTCGAGGTGCTGGACTACCAATGCCACCCGGCCATCAAGGCACCGGTGGCGGTGTAGGCATGCCCAGGCCATCGGAACGACCCGGCACACTGGCCAAAGTGTGCTTTGTACTGATCAGCCTGACCTTTGCTGCCCTGGGCGTGCTGGCCCTGGTCACGGAAGCGGTGCCGGAGCGCTCCACCCGCTTCGGCATGGCTCCGGCACTTTTCGGTACCGACGCACAAGGCATGGGCGTGGTCTCGCTGCTGCTCGCGGGCGTGCCGCTGCTGGCCTTGCTGCGCAACAAACGGCAGGCAGCGGTGGCCGGCACCGTACTCGTGCTGGCCCTGCTCACGTTCATCTTCACCTGGATCTTTGGCTGACCCCCTCACCTGCGCCGACACCATGCACATCGCCCTCATCTACGCACGCGCCGCCAATGGCGTCATCGGCAAGGACGGCACCATGCCCTGGCACCTGCCGGAGGACCTGGCGCACTTCAAGCAGCTCACGCAAGGCAGCCCCGTCATCATGGGGCGCAAGACCTGGGATTCACTCCCACCGCGCTTTCGCCCCTTGCCGGGCCGCACCAACATCGTCGTCACGCGCCAGGAAAATTGGAATGAAATGGGCGCCCAGCGCTCATCCAGCCTGCGCGAGGCGCTACAAATAGCAGAGCAATCGAAGCCCGCCACGGTGTGGGTGATTGGCGGCGCGCAGATCTACGCCCAGGCCCTGCCCCTGGCCCAGCGCGTGGAAGTGACCGAGATCGCGCAAGACTTTGACGGCGATGCCTTCGCCCCCGAACTCGGCCTCGAATGGGTGGAAACCGCGCGCGAGGCGCACACCAGCGCGGGCGGCCTGCCGTTCAGCTTTGTGCGGTACGAGCGGCGCTGAGTACCGCCGCGCGGGCGGCGCATCATGCCGGGGCGCCGACGATCACGCTCGATGCCTTGAAGATCGCCGTGGCGCGTGCGCCCACCGTCAGGCCCAGGGCCTCGCTGCTGGCGTGCGTGATGATCGCTGCGATCGACACCCCATCGGCCACGTCGATCACCACCTCATCGTTCACCGCGCCCACCGCGATGCGCGCCACCGTGCCCTCCAGGCGGTTGCGCGCAGAAAAATGCGCGCCTTCGGCCTCGGTCACCACCACGATGGACGAGGCCTTGACCAGCGCAAACGCCTGCGCGCCCAGGGCGAGGCCCAGGCCCTCCGCACTCTCGTGCGTGACGGTGGCGACGATGTGCAGGCCGGGCCGCACGGCGATCTCCACCTCGTCATTGACGGCGCCGTGCACCACGCGGGTGACGGTGCCCGCGAAATGGTTGCGCGCGCTGGTTTCCATGCTGATGTTCCGTATCAAGAGGTAGTCGTCGGCAATGCCCTGGGCCTGCTGGCCCAGTTGCGCGATGAAGCGCTGGTGCGCGGCCTCGATGCGGCGGAAGTTCTCCACCAGTTGCTGGCCCCGCTGCGTGAGCCGCGTGCCGCCGCCGCCCTTGCCGCCCGCCACGCGCTCCACCAGCGGCTCGCCCGCCAGGTTGTTCATGGTGTCGATGGCGTCCCAGGCGGCCTTGTAGCTCATCTTCATGGCCTTGGCGGCGTGGGTGATGGAGCCCTGCTCGCCCACCAGCGCCAGCAACTGCACGCGGCCCGATCCGCCCAGGCTCTCGCCGCCCACGGTCATCCAGAGGGCGCCGCCGAGTTCGATGCGTTTGTCTTGTTCAGGCATGGAAAACGTCCTCCATCATGTGTCCCGCATCCATACGCAGCACTTGTTCCCCAAACACGCACACATCTTCCGGGTCGTGGGTGATCAGCACCATGGGCACCTGCAGGCGGCGCTGCAGCGCGTCCAGCTCGGCGCGCATACTGGCGCGCAGGTCGGTGTCGAGCGCGGCAAAGGGCTCATCAAGCAGCAGCGCGCGCGGCCGGGCCACCAGCGCGCGCGCCAGGGCCGTGCGCTGGCGCTGCCCGCCCGAGAGTTCATGCGGATGCTGGTGCGCCACCTCGCGCAGGCCGAAGGCGTCAAGCCAGCGCTCCACATCGGGGCTGGCATGCGCCGCCGGGGGGTTGCGCCAGCCCTGCAGCTCGCCAAAGGCGATGTTCTGGCGCACGTTGAGGTGCGGGAACAGCGCGTAGTCCTGGAACAGGTAGGCCACGGCGCGCTCGCGCGGCGGCCGGTGGATGCCCTGGGCGGCGTCGAACAGCGTCTCGCCATCGAGCCGCACATAGCCCGCATCAGGCCGCAGCAGCCCGGCCAGCGCCTTGAGCAGCATGCTCTTGCCCGCGCCGGACGGCCCCACCACCACCACGCGCTCGCCCTGCGCGCAAAAGCGCGCCTGCAGCTCGAAGGTGCGGTGGCCCGAGCGCAGCGTCTTGCTAATGTCCACGTCAAGCCGCATGCAAACCTCTCTGTGTTTCGCTGCTTCGCAAACGACAAACAGCCCACGATACGGGCGCGACCCAAGCCAGCGGCCACCGCGCAAGGGCCGCCCCGCCGCGCTGGTGGCGTCCCCCTTCCCGCAGTGCGCAGCACTGCGAGAGAAGGGGGAAGGCGCGCAGCGCCACAGGGGGATGCATCATTGCTTCGCCACGCGCCCGGGCGCCAGCTTGCCCACGGCCAGCAGCACCGCCACGCACACCGCCGAGGTGATGAGCACGAGCAGATTGGCCACATCGTCCTGCCCGGCCTGCACGGCCTCGTACACGGCGATCGACAGCGTCTGCGTCTTGCCCGGAATGCTGCCCGCCACCATCAGCGTGGCGCCAAACTCGCCCAGCGCGCGCGCAAAGCCCAGCAGCACCCCGGCCAGGATGCCGCGCCAGGCCAGCGGCAGCGTGACGCGCCAGAACACGCCCGCCTCGGAGATGCCGAGCACGCGCGCCGCGTCCTGCAACTGCGGGTCCACCGCCTCGAAGGCCGCGCGCGCGGGCTTGAACACCAGCGGAAACGCCACCACCGTGGCCGCGATCACCGCGCCTGTCAGCGTGAAGATGAGGTTGATGCCGAACGTGTCGTGCAGCCAGCCGCCCAGCCAGCCCTTGCGCCCCAGCAGCACCAGCAAGTAATAGCCCAGCACCGTGGGCGGCATCACCATGGGCAGCGTGAGCAGCGTGTCGACCAGGTCGCGCCCGGGAAAGCGCCAGCGCGCCAGCGCATAGCCCACGCCCGTGCCCAGCACCAGGCACGCCAGCGTGGCCCAGGTGGCCACCTGCAGCGAGAGCCAGAGAGCGGGCCAGGCGCCGTCCATGCTCAGGGCTTCAAGAAACCGTAGCGCGCCAGAATGGCCTGCCCGGCGGGCGAGCGCACATAGGCAATGAACGCCGCCGCCTCCGTGGCATTGCCGCTGGCTGCGGTGCGCGCGATGGGGTAGAGAATGGCCCGGTCCAGCGGCACAGCGAAGGCGGTCTTCACCTTGTCCTTCATCAGCGCGGCATCGGTGGCGTACACAAAGCCCGCATCCACCTCGCCGCGCGCCACGTAGTCGAGCGACTGGCGCACGTTGGCGGTGTTCACCGCCTTGGCCTGCACCGCGCCCCACAAGCCCGCCGCCTCCAGCGCATGCTTGGCGTAGCGCCCCACGGGCACGCTGGCGGGCAGTGCCAGCGCCACGCGCGCCACGCCGGGCGCGGCCAGGTCCTTCAGCGCGGCCGGCGGCGCCTTGGCGTCGATGGGCGCAATCACCACCAGGGCGTTGCGCACAAAGTCCTGCCGGTCGGCCGCGCGCACCAGGCCCTGCTGCTGCGCGGCGTCCATGGTCTCCTGGTCGGCAGAGGCAAACACATCCACCGGCGCGCCCTTGGCCATCTGCTGCAGCAAGGCGCCGGACGCACCAAAGTTCAGCAGCACCTTGCTGCCGGGGTGCGCAGACTCGTAGCCCTGTGCAATGTCCTTGAAGGCGTTGGTCAGGCTGGCGGCTGCGGATACCGTGACTTCGCCCGCCATGGCGGCGCTGGCAAGGCCTGCCAGAAGACAGGCGGCGAGGCTGCGTTTCAGGGACGTGAGGGCCATGGGACGGGGTTCCGAAGCGTTACGAGCGAGCGAAGTATACGCTTGGTTATAACGATGGTTTTGCCCTTGGGAACCGCCTTTGATGCAGCGCAGTATTTCCACGCAGAACCGCCTGGGCCGCTGGGAAGCAGCCCTCGCAAGAGGCCCAATGAATATCAGTCAAGTCGGCCTCCAGCGCTTTACCCATAAGCGCTACAAGCTATATATTTGATAGCATTTTCAAGATGTCTGCTTCGGCGGACATCTTGAACACAGGCTCCGGGTAGGGAATCGGCCCAAGGATCGACTGGCTCCCGACGATGACAAACTCATACTGGTTGGTAATGGCGCCACTGTCCCGGATGAGGTGCTCCAGCTCGTCCCGATTCATGGCGCAAGTTCCTTGCCCAGCACAACCCCTTTCTTGAGGCTGCCAACCTCGCCAGGAATGCGCTCACGCACGTCAGGCGGCAACAGCGGCGTCAGCGGTGAGGCCTGGCGCAACTCCTGCGCATGCCGTGTTCGGCCCAGCACCTTGCTCCACTTGCCTTCCTCCAGAATCGTCTGCCACTCCAGCCACAGGCTGGCAGAGCGCTGGTTGCCAGCGGCCAGCCAGGTTTGCAGGGTGTCCTGCGCCTGCGCGAGCAGTGCAGGGTCGGCACGCACGCGCCTCACCGCTTCCTCGTGCAGCACAAGGCTCTGCAAATCCTGGACCTGGTGGCGGGCGGTGTCAGTGGACACCAGCACCTGCACCTGGGGCGCGCTGCGGCGCGACCGCGCCGCCGCAGAATCAGCCGGCGCGGGGTGCATCACATCACCTGCCAACAGCGCCAAATCACCGCCGATACCCAACACCGCCATCACGCGCAAGTAGGTGCCAATGGAAGGCGCGGGGTCGCCCGCCTCTACGGCGGCCAGCGTCGTGCGCGAAATGCCCACGCGGCGGGCCATCTCCACCGTACCCAGCCGCTGCGCCTTGCGCAGGCGGCGCAGGCGGTCGCCCAGCTGCAGCAGCAGTTGGCGTTGCAGGACGGCGGAGGGATCCAGGGAGTTCATTTGTCCATAATATTAGACAAAATAAAATATTTTGTCTATTTGAGGGACTTGCAGAATTCCTCAACCCAGCCGAATTTGCCTCTGCGTGAGGCGCAAAAAAAGTTGCGGGCACCGCCCAAAAGGCTGGAAGATCAGGGTATCGAAGTCTGAACTTGGTGCCCGCCCATGAATACTACCCT
>JAKLLE010000082.1 GCA_023150295.1 Giesbergeria sp.
GGGTAGTATTCATGGGCGGGCACCAAGTTCAGACTTCGATACCCTGATCTTCCAGCCTTTTGGGCGGTGCCCGCAACTTTTTTTGCGCCTCACGCAGAGGCAAATTCGGCTGGGTTGAGGAATTCTGCAAGTCCCTCATGACAAGCACAGCCTGCTGGCCCAGCACCCCAACCATATGGCCTGTTGGGTATCGCTGATCCACCCGGACGACGTGCAGCGCGTGCAGGAGCACCTGCGCCGATTCCTGCTCAATCAGCTGCCCGACTACACCGAGACCTTCCGCATGCGTAGCGCTGCGGGCGAATGGCGCTGGATCCTGGACATCGGCCACGCGGCGCTGCGTGGCGCCGACGGTTGCCCACGCCGCCTGGTGGGCATCAACCAGGACATCACCGAGCAAAAGCTGGCCGAAGCCAGCCTGCGCGACAGCGAGGCCTACAACAAGATGCTGTTCCAGGAGTCTTCGCGTCCCATCATCATCCTGGACCCGGACTTTGGCTACATCGATTGCAACCCGGCAGCGGTGCGGATCTTTGGCGTCAACGCCAAGAGCCAGTTGCTGGGCAAGGGCCTTTGGTACCTGTCGGCGCCAGAGCAGTACAGCAGCCAGGACGGCACCAGCACCCTGCAGGACACCCTGCAGTGCGTGCTCAGCCAGGGACATGCCCGCAGTGAATGGCGCTACCGGCGCCCGGATGGCGAGACCTGGGACGCCGAAGTGCACCTGGCCGCCTTTGAGTACCGGGGCCGCCGCCTGGTGCAGTGCATGCCCGAGGACGTGACCGAAAAACGCCGGGCGCGCCTGGAGATCGAGCTACAGCAGCGCGAACTGCAGAACCTGCTGGACGAGCAGCAGATGATTTTCGACAACGCCCCCAACGGCATCATCTACACCGCCGACGGTGTGATCCTGCGCGTGAACCAGCGCCTGGTCGAATACCTGGGCTATCGCGCAGATGAATTGGTGGGTCAGCCCGGCAGCATGATCCAGAAATCGCCAGAGCATTACGCGCGCTTTGGCGCCTTGGTGGGCCCGGTGCTGGCGGCAGGCAAGGACGTGAACGTGGAATGGGACTTCGCCCGCAAGGACGGCGGTACCTTCGTGGCGCAGGTGTCCGGGCGGGGCATCCGGTCGGCGCGGCACCACCATGTGACCATCTGGGTGTTCGAAGACATTGCGGAACGCAAGGCCGCAGAGCGTGCCATGGAGCAGGCACGCCGCGTGGCCGAGGACGCGGCCAAGGCCAAGAGCGACTTCCTGGCCAACATGAGCCACGAAATCCGCACGCCCATGAACGCCATCATCGGCATGTCGCACCTGGCGCTGCAGACCACGCTGGATGCGCGCCAGCGCAACTACGTGGAAAAGGCGCACCGCTCGGCGGTGGGTCTGCTGGGCATCATCAACGACATCCTCGATTTTTCCAAGATCGAGGCGGGCAAGATGGTGATCGAGGACACCGAGTTCTGCCTGGACGACGTGATGGAGAGCCTGTCCAACCTCATCGGCCTGCGCACCGAGGAAAAGGGCCTGGAGCTGCTGTTCTGCGTGCCGGGGCAACTGCCCACGGCGCTGGTGGGCGACCCGCTGCGCCTGGGACAAATTCTCGTGAACCTGGGCAACAACGCCGTCAAGTTCACCGAACAGGGGGAAGTCGTCATCGGCATCGAGGAAATCGACCGCGATGCCGACCACATCGAACTGCACTTCTGGGTGCGTGACACCGGCATCGGCATGACGCAGGCGCAGTGCGCCAAGCTGTTCCA
Source organism: Giesbergeria sp. (assembly GCA_023150295.1). Classification (GTDB taxonomy): domain Bacteria; phylum Pseudomonadota; class Gammaproteobacteria; order Burkholderiales; family Burkholderiaceae_C; genus Simplicispira. The sequence goes on from JAKLLE010000082.1 coordinate 1,768, forward strand.
GCCTTTCAGCCAGGCCGACAGCTCCACCACGCGCCGCTACGGCGGCACAGGTCTGGGACTGGCCATTTCGCGCGCGCTGGTGGAGCAGATGGGCGGTCGTATCTGGGTACAGAGCGAACCGGGCGTGGGTTCGGAATTCCACTTCACCGCACGCCTGGGACGCAATGCACAGGGCAGTGGCTCGCGCCGCATTCCGCACGAGGTGCTACAGCACATGCGTGTGCTGGTGGTGGATGACAACAGCAGTGCGCGCGAGATCACGGCCAGCATTGCCCGGGGCCTGGGTCTGCAGGTGGACACGGCGGCCAACGGTCAGGCGGCACTGGCCTGCGTGGCAGGCGCAGAACAGCAGAACCACGCCTACGACCTGGTGCTCATCGACTGGAAAATGCCCGACATGGACGGTATCGAGACCCTGCGCCTCTTGCATGCGCGCAGGCTGCCCAACGTGCCGGCCAGCATCATGGTCACCGCCTTTGGCCGCGAAGAAGCGCTGGACGAAGCGGAACGCCAGGGCGTGGCGCTCAAGTCCGTGCTGACCAAGCCGGTGATGCCCAGCCAGTTGCTCGACGCCATCGGCGCCGCCATCGACCGCAAGGGCCTGGTGGAGAACCGCACCGGCATCATGGCGCAGGAGAGCCGCAACGCCATGCGCCAGCTCGAAGGTACACGGGTGCTGCTGGTGGAAGACAACGAGCTCAACCAGGAACTGGCCACGGAGTTGCTGCACCACGCCGGGGTTCAGGTCGCGCTGGCCACCAATGGGCTGGAGGCGCTGGAAATGCTCCAGGCGCGTGGTGCAGACTTTGACGGCGTCCTCATGGATTGCCAGATGCCTGTGATGGACGGCTACGAGGCCACACGCCGCATCCGCGAGCACCTTGCATTGCGCACGCTGCCCATCATCGCCATGACGGCCAACGCCATGGCCGGTGACCGCGAGCGTGCTCTGGCCATGGGCATGAACGACTACATCCCCAAACCGCTGGATGTGGGCAACATGTTCAGCACCCTGGCGCGCTGGGTGGGCAAGGCGGCGGCGCCCACCGCTGACGTGCGCCCGCGCACTGCAGCAGATGTCTTGCCTCCAGCGCTTGGCCTGCCCAAGCACGGCCTGCCGCCCCTGCCCGGCATCGATGTGCACGCGGGTCTGGTCACTGCCATGCACGATGAGCGGCTGTACCGCTCGTTGTTGGGGCGCTTTCTGTCGGGGCAGCAGGCGTTTGGCGCCGGGTTCCGGGCGGCGCAGGAAGCATCGGACGCCAGTGCTCCAGAGCGGCTGGCGCACACGCTCAAGTCGGTGGCAGGCAGCATTGGCGCGCGCGGCGTGCAAGCGGCCGCTGCTGACCTGGAGCGCGCTTGCCGCTCCATGGCGCCCGTGCCTGTGGTGCAGCAGGCGCTGGCCCGGTTAGAGGCCGAAATGGCCCCGGTGCTGGACGGGTTGACTTCTGGCCTGGAGGGCTCGCAGCTGCGTCCCACCCCAGCCCCGTGCGTGCCCATGCCAGTGGCCGCAGGCGAGGCCGTCGCACTGTTCAGCGCCAGGCTCCAGGCCTTGCTGGCCGAGGGCGACAGCCTGTGCATGGATTGGATGGAGCAGCAACCCGGTTTGCTGGCCCAAGCCTTCCCGCAGCAGCATGCTGCCATCGCTCAGGCGATCGAGGGCTTTGATTTCGAGCAGGCGCTGCAGCTCATCCACCGCAGCGCCGGGTAGGGGACGGCAGCCTCAGCGTTCCTTGAGCACGTGGCGGTTGCGCCCCGCGCTCTTGGCTTCATACAGGGCCGCATCGGCCAGATCGACCAGTACCTGGTGGGGCTCGTCTGCGCGGGGCACCACGGTGGCCACGCCCAGGCTGATGGTCACGTGGTCGTGCGTACCCGACTGGGCATGCTCCAGCGCTTGCGCCAGGACGCCCAGGCGGATGTGTTCCGCCAGATTGCGGGCGCCAGCGCTGTCAGTGGCGGGCAGAACGCAGGCGAATTCTTCGCCGCCGCAGCGTGCCACCAGGTCGGACGGGCGCGTGACACAGGTGGCCAGCGTGCGGGCCACCTCGATCAGGCATTGGTCACCGCCAGGGTGGCCGTAGTGGTCGTTGTAGGCCTTGAAGTGGTCGATGTCGATGGCGATCAGCGAAATGGGAGTCTGCTCGCGCGCCGCGCGGCGCCATTCCTTGTCGAGAAAGTCATCGAAACGGCGCCGATTGCTGATGCCGGTGAGGTGGTCTTGTGTAGTCAGACGCTGAAGAAGGTCGCGGCTGCGTTTGAGCTCCAGGTGGTTGCGCACGCGTGCCTGCACGATCGAAGGTCGGATCGGCTTGACGATGTAGTCGATCGCGCCCAGCGAAAGCCCCAGGGCCTCGTCCGCCTCCTCGTCGCGCGAGGAGACAAACAGCACCGGAATGCTGGCGGTGGCGGCATGGGCCTTGAGGCGCTTGCAGACCTCGTACCCGTCCATGCCGGGCATCACCACATCGAGCAGGATCAGGTCGGGTTGGGGATCGGCCAGGGACAGCGCCAGGGCGCGCTCACCATTCAGGGCCACCCTGACCTTGTACTGCTCCTTGAGAACCGCAGAAAGAACCTGCAGGTTTTCGGGCGAGTCATCCACCACCAGGATCGTTGCCTGTGCATCCATCAGCTTGTCTCCGCGTTCCGCCCTGGGGCGCCATTTGTTGCTGAATGTGTATTCCATGGCAGCATAGGCGCGCGGAAACGGGTTGTGCGCAAAAAAACGGCGTTTTCTGTGCTGGATCAAGGCCTTGGCGCAGTGATCCTGCGGCTGTCGCCCGAGCGACAGGCTCCAAGGAGCCTGTCGGACTTGGGGCGTCGAAAGCGAAAATTGGCCGCAGCGAGGACAGTTTTTGCCGGATTTGCAGCCCCATAGCGGGGCTATGGAGCAAAAAGACGGTGAAAAATGGACCGCTGAGGCCAATTTGCAGCCGACGATTCCCAAGTCCGACAGGCTCCTAGACCCAACCCATGGCCCCGAGCAGGGCGCCTGCACCCAGCAGCCACAGCAGGTGCAGGCGGGTGCGCCACACCAGCACGGCCACCACGCCAGCCACTAGCCACAGGCCCGCATCGGTGGCGGGGTTGCCCTGGCCACGGCCCAACACCCAGGTGGCGGCCATCAACAGGCCGATGACCACTGGCGCCATGCCTTGTTTGAAGGCACGCACCGTGCGCCGCTCGCGGTTGCGGTGGGCCCAGCGGGTGGCCAGCCAGGTCAGTGTGGTGCTGGGCAGCATGATGCCCACCATGCACACCAGCGCACCCCACAGGCCCAGGGCCCCGGCCCAGGGGCTGGCGCCAGCGGCGTTGAGCCCCACATGCCAGCCGATCAGCGCCACAAACAACACGTTGGGCCCAGGGGCGGCCTGGGCAATGGCAATGCTGGCGTTGAACTGCACGTCGGTCAGCCAGCCTTGCTGGTTGACCAGGTAGCGGTGCATGTCGGGCGCTGTGGCAATGGCGCCGCCCACGGCCAGCAGCGAGATCGACAGGTAGTAGAGCAGCAGATTCAGCCAGTCTGCCGCCTGCAGTGCCAGGGTGGGCATCATGGCGCCAGCCTCCGCCAGGTGAGCGTGCAGGCCATGCCGCCCAGCACCAGCAGCACACCGTACAGCGGCACATGCCACCACACCACCGCCACCAGGGTGGCCAGCGCCAGGGCTGCGCACACCCAAGGGCCCAGCACATGCGTGCGCAGCGCCGCTGCCAGCTTGAGTGCCATGCCACCGATCAAACCGGCCGCCACGGCACCCATGCCGCGCAAAGCACCCGCCATCGCCGGGTGCGTGGCCCACTGGGCATAGAGCAGCGCCGCCGCCAGAGCCAGCACCATGGGCAGCGTGAGCATGCCTGCCAGCGCCGCCAGGCCGCCACGCAGGCCGAAGTGGCGGTCGCCAATCATCAGCGACAGGTTCACCACATTGGGCCCGGGCATCACCTGGGCCACGGCCCAGTCTTCGAGGAATTCCTCGTTGGTCATCCAGCGCTTTTTTTCGACCAGCTCGCGCTGCACCACCGCCACCACGCCGCCAAAGCCCTGCAGCGCCAGCCAGGTGAAAGACCAGAACAGATCCGCCGGGCTCTGCGGCCGGGGGCGGTCCGGTGGGTCGGCAACTGGCGGGGAAGGGTTGAAAGACATTTTAAGAAAAAATGGCTGCAGCGCTTTATTTATAAGCGCAAGCAGCTATCAATAGTATAGCAAATATCCGGTGAAGCATGTCGTCGTCCGTGCCGGGCTATGCTTGCGGCTCAGGCCATTGGCTGCAACCCCAAGAGTACCCCCCATGCGACTGATCCGCTACGGCCAGCCCGGTGCTGAGCGCGCCGGCATGCTTGATGCCCAGGGCATCCTGCGCGACCTCTCCATGCTTCTGCCCGACATTGGGCCAGCGCAACTGGCGCCGCGCACCCTGGCGGCGCTGGCCGCCATCGATGCCACGCGGCTGCCTGCGGTGCCCGATTCGGGGCGCCTGGCCTGCCCCGTGGCGGGCGTGGGCAAGATCGTGTGCGTGGGCCTGAACTACCGCGACCACGCCCTGGAGGCCGGCCTGCAGCCGCCTGCCGAGCCCGTACTTTTCATGAAAGCGGTGACTGCACTCAGCGGCCCGAACGACGCGCTGCAGATCCCACCTGGCGCCACCAAGACCGACTGGGAGGTGGAACTGGGCATCGTCATCGGCACCCGGGCGCAACGCGTCAGCGAAGACCAGGCCTTGCAGCATGTGGCAGGCTACGTGCTGGCCAACGATGTGTCCGAACGCGCCTGGCAGATGGAGCGCGGCGGCCAGTGGGACAAGGGCAAGGGCCACGACAGCTTTGCCCCCATAGGCCCCTGGTTGGTGACCACGGACGAGTTGCCCGACCCGCACGCCATCGGCCTGTGGCTGGAGGTCAACGGCCAGCGCATGCAGGACGGCCACACGTCCCAGTTCATCTTCGGTGTGCCACAGGTGCTGGCCTACATCAGCCAGTTCATGCGCCTGGAGCCGGGCGACATCGTGCTGACCGGTACCCCTGCCGGTGTGGGCCTGGGCCGCAAGCCCCAGCCAGTCTTCTTGAAGCCCGGCGACGTGGTGCGCCTGGGTGGCACCGGGTTGGGCGAACAGTGCCAGACCTGTGTGCAGGTTTGAGCGGCTGCGGCGTCAACCCAACTTGCCGCGCAGCTTGTGGTTGGGATTGCGCCAGCCAGCCTGCTCGGCGTACTTGACCTTGTGCACCTTGAGATCGGCCTGCGATTCGTACTTGACCCAGTGGATCCTGAAGCTGGCCTGCTGCTCATAGTCCACCATGCACCACACCGCATCGCCAACGGCTTGGGTCGCATGGTTGACCTCGAACCAGCACAGGTCGGCCTGGCTTTCGTAGGCTACTTCACAGACCTTGGCATCGGCCTGACTGTCGTATTTGGTCTCCAGAATCTTGGCCATTCTTTTTCTTCCGATGGGAGCGGCGTTGCGTGGCTGCAGCGCCCAGACAAGGTTTTGCGGTGAACCGGGCCACGCAGTGGTGGCCTGCCCGGAGGGACTCGAACCCCCGACCTATAGCTTAGAAGGCTATTGCTCTATCCGGTTGAGCTACGGGCAGGTGCGGCCTTTTGCAAGGCCCCGGATCATAACCGGGTGGGGGCTGCGTTCGGGCCTTGCGTACCCCATGAAAAGATCGTAAACAGGCTCTCAGTCCAATTCTTCGAACACCAGACTGGGCGTGGCCATGACGCGCACCACATGCTCTGGCCGCTCGACCAGGCCCAGGCCCACGTAGCCAAAGGCGGTCTCGGCTTCCAGGGCGGCCATGGCCACATGCGCCAGGGGTTGGTTCAGTGGAAGGTAGTAGCTGCCAGCGGGCACGTCCATGGCACTGCGGGCCAGCGCGCTTGCCGCCGGGCCGGGTGGCTGCGGCGCTTCGGCCAGCACCGAGCCCGCTTCGGCCACGCGCAACACTTGCAGGCCGTGCAGCCGCAGGCGCTCGATCGCGGTGTTCGCCGCAGGTGCCAGCCAGTAGCCGCAGGGGCGGGCGCGCTCCAGTACGGGGCGCAGGCGCAGCGCGCTGTCCCAGTCCACCTGCTGGGGCATGTCAGCCCCGGTGTCTGGGTTCAGCAGCGTGAGTTCGCGGTTTTCAGGGGTGCGGGCGGCTTGCACCATCGCCTTGTTGCGGCAGGCCAGGGCCACGGTGTCGCGCACCACGAAGGAGCGCACTTGCTCCAGGCGGGCTGCACGTTCGGAGGCCATGCGCAGAGCGGTGGCCATGGCATTGACCTGGGTGTGCACGCGGCGCTGGAGATGGGTGCGACCCAGGCCCACGCCTCGGCTGGCCACGCGCAGGCTCACCGCATTTTTGAGGCCCCACAGGTTGCGGCCGCTGTCGGGCCACACGCTGTCCATGACCATGCGGCGCTCGCCGGGTTGGGGGCTGGGGCTGTGCGCCCATTCCACGGCCAGGCCCAGTCCCTGCAGGGCCTGTTCCAGGGGCTGGTGCATCCACTCGCGGGCGGCCTTGGTCACGAATTCGTGGACGTTGCCGGTGGTGGCATAGCTCAGGTGTGCGTCGTGCCGGTTCAGGCCACCAAACTGTGCCAGCACGGCGCCCGCAGCGGGAAACTCTCCGCTGTCGAGCACCACCATGGGCCGGTAGTCGCGCACCAGTTGGTTCAGCGTGCGCGCTTCCGGGGTGTGCAGCAGCAGGTGGTCGCGCTGCAGGTCGGTGCCGTCGGCCGTGGCGGTGGTGCCTGCCTCGGCCCCGTCAGGGTTGGCGCGCGGCACGATGACGACGTTGATCTTCTCCAGCAAGGGGGCCAGCAGGCCCTGTGCCAGTTCCTGGGCTACCACCAGCAGTGCTTCGCTGGAAGCCGGCGCGTCGCCCTGCTGTTGCCCGATGAGCAGTACTGTGGGGCGTTTGCTTTCGGCCAGGCCCTGGGCGCGGTCGTCGCGCTCCTGGGTCAGCACCAGGGCGTGGATGGGCGCGCCACGCTGCGACGGGCCCAGTTGCAGCACCGTGGCCCGGGTGGCAGGCGGCGTTGTTTGCTGCGCCAGGCCGTGCAGCCACTGGCCGATTTCGGCGTTGGTGGTGAAGGCGCGGCGGTCTGGCTGCAAGCCAGGGGTGTGGTAAAGGATGGCTGGGTCGGGAAAGCGCGCTGCCACTTCAGGCTTGTAGGGCAGGTCGTACAGCGTGCCAGTCAGCGGGGCCAGCGGGGGGCGAACCACCGGCGCCGTGGTGGCACCTTCTGCCGTGCGCGGCACGGGGGAGGGAAGCACCACACCGGGCCGGGCCACGGGGGCTTGCGCCTGCGACGGGCGGCTGGGCGGCGGCACGGCGCGCACGGGCGGCGGGGGGCGGCTGGCATTGCGGTCGGGCCAGGGGGGAAGTGGGGTGCTGGCACAGCCCGCCAGCAGCGTGGCCGCCAAGGCAGCCCCCGCCAGGGTCAAGGGCCGGGCGCGCAAGTGGCGCAGCGGAAGAGGGCAGATGTGTTGCGAAAGGCTCATGCGTGGATCACGGTACCCTGGCGCCGCCACATGGGGCCGGGGTTGGGCGGCATATTACCTGCGAAGCTGCAAGGCTGTTACAGAGACGCTGGACCGGACCGTGCGGAGGGTACGCCCCGCCATCACCACCGGGTTGTGATGGGCCAGATGGACAAAGCGCCCTCAGCTATCAAATCAGTAGCTGATGACGCTTTGAGGACGGGCGTTGGCTGCAATTCCTTACAAATAAGCAGCACTACAGCAACACGCGCCTGCCGAGGCAGGGCGCCGGTCCTGGAATTTCAGCGGCTGAAACCGCGCGGGCCACCACGGCGACGTCCACGGTCGGCCATGCTGTCGATGCTGGTTCGCATGGGGTCGGGCTGGCCCGAGCCCCCCATGCCCCGGCGGGCCTGCAGGCTCAGGCCGCTGTGGGTGCCCAGGTGCGCGTCGGGGCGCGGGGGCTGGTCTTCGAAACGCTGAGAACCACCGGCCCCAGGCGCCGCACCGCTGCGGTTGCGGCCACCGCCTGCCTGCGGCGGCCCCTGGCGGTTGTTGCGCGGCGCGGGTTGTCCCTGGCGCGCAGGTTGGCCATGGCTGTGCCCAGCCGCCGCATTGCCCTGGCCCGCAGGTTTTTTGCGCTGACCGTTGGCGCCGGTCTTGGCCGCAGCCGGGCTGTTGCCCTGGCGGCCGCCGCGCTCGCCCTGCGTTCCCTTGTTGGTGCGGATGCGTTCCATCATCTCGCTGCGTGCCGCCTTGGCCGCAGCCAGCATCACGTCGCGGCTCGGGGGCTTGCCTGCGCCACCCCACAGGGTCTGGCGGCCCATGGCAATGGGTTCGGCCTGTTCGCCTTCGTCCGGGCCGAAGCCTTCGAGGATTTGCACGGGGATTTCCTGCTTGGTGAAGCGCTCGATCTCCATCATGAAGCCCTCTTCGTCCATGCAGACCAGGCTCACAGCCTGGCCTTCACGCCCGGCGCGGCCCGTGCGGCCAATACGGTGCACGTAGTCCTCGGGGACGTTCGGGATCTCGTAGTTGACGACATGCGGCAGGTCGTCGATGTCGATGCCGCGGGCGGCAATGTCGGTGGCCACCAGGGCGCGGATCTGACCGGTCTTGAAACCCTCCAGCGCCTGCGTACGAGCGCTCTGGCTCTTGTTGCCGTGCAGTGCCATGGCCGTGACGCCGTTTTTCTGCAGAAAGTCGGCCACGTTGTTGGCGCCAAACTTGGTGCGCGTGAACACCAGCACCTGGCTCCAATCGTTCTCTTGGATGATGTGCAGCAGCACTTGCTTTTTCTTGGCGCGGCCCACGGGGTGAATGACCTGGCTGATGCGCTGCACCGTGGTGTTGCGCGGCGTGACCTGGATGCTTTGCGGGTTGCGCAGCAAGGTGTTGGCCAGTTCGCGGATTTCGTCGCTGAAGGTGGCCGAGAACAGCAGGCTCTGCTTTTCGCGCGGCACCAGGGCAAGAATCTTCTTCACATCATGGATGAAGCCCATGTCCAGCATGCGGTCGGCTTCATCAAGCACCAGCACTTCGACGGTGGACAGGTCCAGGTGGCCCTGTTGTTGCAGGTCCAGCAGGCGGCCGGGCGTAGCCACGAGGAAATCCACACCGCGCTGGATGCGGTCGATCTGCGGGTTCATGCCGACGCCGCCGAAGATCACCGTGGAGTCCAGATCGAGGTACTTGCCGTAGGTGCGGATGGATTCCTCGACCTGTGCGGCCAGCTCGCGCGTGGGCGTCAGGATCAGCGCGCGCAAGCCTTTGCCACCGCGCTTGCCTTGCGGGGCGGGCTGCTGTGAAAGGCGGTGCAGCAAGGGCAGCGTGAAGGCGGCCGTCTTGCCCGTGCCGGTCTGTGCGCCGGCCAGCAGATCCTGGCCCTGCAGCACGGCAGGAATGGCTTGCGCCTGGATCGGGGTGGGGTTTTCATAGCCCTGCTCGCGCACGGCCTTCAGGATGGCCGGGGCCAGGTTCAGTTCGTCAAATGTCATGTAGGGAGATGCGCCTTCCGGGCGCCGGGGATCAGCCTGTCGGTACAACCGCTGTGGGCTGCCGAGCCAGTGTCAAGCCGATGGGTTCTGTCGGATGGGACGGTGCATAAACAGGGAATGCTGCCCCCAGCACATGTTGCTGATGCCATGTCCACTGGAGGGCATGGCGCGGCGGTATTGTCGCATGAGTCGATAATCGAGGTTTCGCAGGGCACAATTGCCGCACTTTTGACAGAAACAACTCCATGGCCCAATACGTTTTTTCGATGAACCATGTCAGCAAGACCGTGCCGCCCAAGCGGCAGATCTTGAAGGACATTTCGCTCTCTTTTTTCCCGGGCGCCAAGATCGGTGTGCTGGGTCTCAACGGCTCGGGCAAGTCCTCGCTGCTCAAGATCATGGCCGGTGTGGACAAGGAGATCGACGGCGAAGCGATCCCCATGGCCGGTATCAAGATTGGTTACCTGCCGCAGGAGCCGCAGCTCAACCCTGATCACACGGTGCGCGAGAGCGTGGAAGAGGCCATGGGCGAGGTCTTCGCCGCCAAGGCCAAGCTGGAAGAGGTGTACGCTGCCTACGCCGAGGAAGATGCCGACTTTGACGCGCTGGCCGCCGAGCAGGCGCGCTTGGAAGCCATCATCGCCACGGCGGGCACCGACTCCGAGCACCAGCTCGAAATCGCCGCCGACGCACTGCGCCTGCCGCCCTGGGACGCCAAGGTGGGCGTGCTCTCCGGCGGTGAAAAGCGCCGTATTGCGCTGTGCCGTCTGCTGCTGTCCAAGCCCGACATGCTGCTGCTGGACGAACCCACCAACCACCTGGACGCCGAGTCCGTGGACTGGTTGGAGCAGTTCCTGTCGCGCTTTCCAGGCACGGTGGTGGCCATCACCCACGACCGCTACTTCCTCGACAACGCCGCCGAATGGATTCTTGAACTGGACCGGGGCCACGGCATTCCCTACAAGGGCAACTATTCCGAATGGTTGCTGCAGAAGCAGAACCGACTGGAAGCCGAGCAAAAGGGCGAGGAGGCCCGCGCCAAGGCTCTGAAGAAGGAGCTGGAGTGGGTGCGCCAGAACGCCAAGGGCCGCCAGGCCAAGAGCAAGGCCCGTATCGCCCGCTTTGAGGAACTGAGCGATTTCGAGTACCAAAAGCGCAACGAGACGCAGGAAATTTTCATCCCTGTGGCCGACCGCCTGGGCAGCCAGGTGTTTGAGTTCAAGAACGTCAGCAAGTCCTTTGGTGACCGCCTGCTGATCGACAACCTGAGCTTCAACATCCCGGCGGGCGCCATCGTCGGCATCATCGGCCCGAACGGCGCTGGTAAATCGACCCTGTTCAAGCTGATCGCCGGCAAGGAGCAGCCCGACAGTGGCGAGGTGGTGATCGGCCAGACCGTGAAAATGGCCTTCGTGGATCAGCACCGTGATGCGCTGGCCAACGACAAGACCGTCTGGGAAGACGTCTCGGGTGGGCTGGACATGCTCAACATCGGCAAATTCCAGATGGCCAGCCGCGCCTACTGCGGTCGCTTCAACTTCAACGGCGGAGACCAGCAGAAGAAGGTGGGCATGCTCTCGGGCGGTGAGCGCGGGCGCCTGCATCTGGCCAAGACGCTGATCCAGGGTGGCAATGTGTTGCTGCTGGACGAGCCCTCCAACGACCTGGACGTGGAAACCCTGCGCGCGCTGGAAGACGCCTTGCTGGAATACGCGGGCACCGTGATGGTCATCAGCCACGATCGCTGGTTCCTCGACCGTATCGCCACGCACATCCTGGCGGCGGAGGGTGACAGCCAATGGACGTTCTTTGACGGCAACTATCAGGAATACGAAGCCGACAAGAAAAAACGCCTGGGCGAAGAGGGCGCGCGGCCCCATCGCATGCGCTTCAAAGCGCTCAAGTAGAAGTACGATAGGAGCCCCCGCAAGAAAAATCACCCGCTGCAACAAAATGCAACAGACCGCTCCCCGTTCCCGGACGGTGTTTCGTGCCTGCGTCGTCAACGCGGTGCGCGAGGGCGAGTCGCTGATGCAGCAGTTGGTGACCGTCACGCGGGGCGCCCTGGCCAGCCAGGAAAACGAGCTGCGTGACATTGCGCGGCGCAACCTCGCCAGTGACGCGCTGCGCCTGCTGAACCAGCACGAAGCGGCCTTGCTCAAGGGCTATCCCATGGCCCTGCTGGAAGTCTTTGCCGACGGGCCGGAGACGCCAAAGACCACCAAGGCAGAAGCCACTGGGCTCGATTTTGGCGAACTATCGCTCGTGGACGACGACGAGGTTCAGGCGCAGGTGGAACTCTCGCGCGCCCAGCAATTGGCCATGCACGCCACCGAGGCCGTACTTTCAGAGCTCAACGGCCTGGTCAGTTCTGCCCAGGGCCTGCGCCGCGTGCACCCCGAACGTAACCCGCTGCGGCCTGAAAACTACGTTCGCGCCCTGCAGCAGGTGATTGCCGACACGGGCGTGGCGGCCCCCATGCGCGAAGCCTGGATGCAACCCATGCGTGCCCAGTTGGGCGGTTTGCTGGTGGATGTGTACAAGCGTGCCGCGCAAAACCTGCGCGATCAGGGTGTGCAACCCGTGGGTTTTGGCGCGGCGCCAGCTGCCACAGGCTACGGCCCGCCAGGGCGCAGCGTTCATGGGGGAGGCTACGCGGGTGATGCGGGCAGCCAGTGGGGCGGCGGCGCACCCAGTGGTTACGGCGGCGGCACGGGCTATGGGCCTCCCACGGGGTATGGGCGCACCGGATGGGCGGGCGATGCGGGCATGGCCGCGGAGGCCGAAGAAGCACTGCTCACGGTAGGTATCCTGCGCCAGATGCTGGCCGGTGGCACAGACCCCTTCGAGTCGGTGCGTGCGCCGGTGAGCCTCTCGCAAGAGGGACTTGCAAAATTCAAAACCGCAACATGGCGGAAACACTTCGGTGCTCAATATTTGAGCACTTTGCGGTTGTCAGGAAGAATGCGCAGCGCTATCGCATCGATTCCCCCGTGGGTGACCCGCAGTGCTCCCTCG
>JAKLLE010000083.1 GCA_023150295.1 Giesbergeria sp.
ACATGTCTACAGATCTTTTCGGTGTCAGTTTTCGAGAAAACCCATATTTCATGCGCCCTGCAGGCTGACCGCTCCCAATCCATTGAGCTGCCCGCCGCTAACCAGTTGAATTTGTTCAACTTTTAACCGGACACTACTGGGTGTTTGTCTAGAATCAATGATTGTGACGTTTAGAAACATATGTGCAGAGCAAGCCTTCCGCAACATCCATTCAGGTCATGCGACACCCGTTCACAATGACCTTCTGTTCTTATACATCCCTGCTTGTTTTTCTCTTGATCGTGCTGCGACACTTTGGCATGTTGCTGGATTTGCGTTTTCCATTCGTACGAACCTGCCTACTGGCCTTGATGGCAGCGCTGTGCTGGCCACTGGCAGCGCATGCAGCACCTGCGGTGGCGCTGTACTACGGCGAACGCGCAGGCCTGGCCGATTTTCGCGCATTCGACCTGGTGGTGGTGGATCCAGACCACTACCGGCAGCAGCCACTGCCTGCGTGGGACGGCACCCAGTTCTATGCCTATGCCTCCGTCACGGAGGTACAGCCTTCCCGCGCCTATTACGCCGACATCCCGGTCGGCTGGAAGATAGGGCGCAATCCTGCCTGGGGATCAGACCTGATCGACCAAAGTGCCCCCGGTTGGCCAGAGTTTTTTGCCACCCGCGTGATTGCGCCGCTGTGGGCACAAGGCTACCGGGGCTTTTTTCTGGACACGCTGGATTCGTACCGGCTGGCCGAGCGCTTTGACGAACAGGCCCAACAGCAGGGGCTGGTGCAGTTGGTGCGCACATTGCACCAGCGCTTTCCCGGAATCCGGCTCATTCTGAACCGGGGCTTCGAGATCGTGCCGCAACTGAAGGGTATGGTTGAAATGGTGGCCGCCGAATCCCTCTACCGGCGCTGGAACGCTGCTCAGCGCCGCTACGAGCAAGTGCCCGAGGCCGACCGCAACTGGCTGCTGGGCCAATTGCAGCAGGTACGCGAACGCCACGGCCTGCCGGTGCTGGTGATCGACTATGTGCCGCCGCACGACCGGGCACTGGCGCGCGCCACCGCCCAGAAAATCCTGGCCGACGGGTTCACGCCCTGGGTCACCGATGCCGTCCTCTCCAGTGTGGGTGTGGGGCGCATTGAGCCGGTGGCACGGCGCATCCTGGTGGTGTTCAATTCCGCAGAATCCCCGGCGCTCAACTATTCGGATGCACATCGTTTCCTGCAGATGCCGCTGAACCACATGGGTTACGTAGTGGACTACGCCGACGCTCTGCAGCCGTTGCCGGAGCCCGTGCTGACCGACCGCTACGCTGGTGTTGTGCTGAACTTCAGTGGCTTCCTGCCAGATGCCCGGCACAAGGCGCTGGAGCAATGGCTGATCGCACGCATGGATACAGGCATGCCCCTGGCATTGGTTGGTGACTTTCCCATGCCGTTGTCACGCGCCCTCTCCCAGCGCTGGGGTTTGAGCACGGACCAAGACCCTCAGGGGCGCCTGCAGACCGAAACACACCACCCCATGCTGGGACTGGAGGCGCCTGTACCCCTGCCGGACCCATCGCACGAACTGCCACGATTGAACGCCTCCGCCGCTCGCCAGGCCCAGGTACTGCTGGCTGTGAGCGATGAACGCGGCACCTCCTTTGTGCCCGGCGCACTCTTGCCCTGGGGCGGATACATCCTTGAACCCAATGCCTACATCAAGGTGCCAGGCACCGACTATTACCGCTGGGTGATCGATCCCTTTGCCTTTCTCACGCAGGCACTGCGTTTGCCTGCCATCCCTGTTCCAGACACCACCACCGAAAACGGCCGCCGCCTGCTGCTGGCGCATGTGGACGGCGACGGGTTTCCATCACTGGCGGAGTTCCCCGGCAGCCCCCTGGCGCCCGAAGTACTGCTGCGCGACGTGTTCATGCGCTACCGCATACCCCAGACCATGTCAATCGTCGAGGCCGAAGTGGCACCCCATGGCCTGTACCCCCAGCAAAGCCAGCAGATGCAGGCCATCGCCAAGGCCATGTTTCGGCTGCCCCACATCGAAGCGGCCAGCCACACCTATTCATACCCCTTTCTGTGGGATCGGACGGTGCGCCACGGTCTGTTCAAGGACAACCCCGACGCACCCATGCAACTGCCCTTGCCCGGCTACACCCTGGATCTGCAGCGCGAAATCACCGGCTCCATCGCCTACATCCGCGACAACCTGGTGCCACCGAACAAACCCGTGCGCATCCTGCTGTGGTCGGGCGATACGGCGCCCAGCGCCCAGGCGCTCAAGATCACCGAGGAAGCCGGTTTGCTCAACATGAATGGGGGCGACACCTTCATCACCCGCGCCCATCCGTCACTGACTGCCATCGGAGCGCTGGGCATTCGCAAGGACGGGAACCTGCAGGTGTACGCTCCCATCACCAACGAGAACATCTACACCAATCTCTGGAAGGGGCCGTTCTACGGTTACGAGCGTGCCATCGAAACCTTCGAGTTGACGGGCGCCCCCCGCCGCATCAAGCCCGTAGGCATTTACTACCACACCTACTCGGCCAGCAAGCCCGCAGGGCTCAAGGCATTGCACAAGGTGTATGGCTGGGCGTTGGCGCAGCCCTTGCACCCGGTGTTTGCCTCGGAGTTCATCGCCAAGGTGCAGGACTTCCATGGCCTGGCGCTGGCACGCGAGGGCGAGGGCTGGCGCGTGCGCGGCAGCGGTGCCTTGCGCACGCTGCGCCTGCCCACAGTCCTGGGGGCGGCACAACCCGAGCGCAGCCGGGGTGTAGCAGGTTGGAGCGAAGGCCCCGAGGGCACCTACGCCCACCTCACCGGAGGCCAGGCCTGGTTGCGCACCGCGCCCATGCAAGCACCGGCCGCGCCCGCACTGCGCGACGCCAATGCCCGCATCACCCATTGGGACATGCAGGCCCAGGGCGGCGAATTCCAGTTGCAGGGCCACGGGCCGCTGGAATTCAGCCTGCACATCCCTTCCCCCTGTCAGGTTCGCGCCCACCAGCGCACTCTGGCACCCCAGTCCAGCCCCACCCCGGCACGGACCGACATCCGCCACTACCGCCTCAACGATGTCACAGCGCGTATCCAGATTCACTGCCCAGCGCGTTGACCGCCCGGTGCTCGCACCCGACTGGCTCATCGCCGTGCTCACCTGCATGGTGGCAGGTGGCCTGTGGCTGCTGTACCCGCGCCAGGCGCTGGAGCGGCGCCTGTCCGAAACGGCCGACTCACCGCTGTCTGCCGCCTACCTGCACAACCTGCTGCGCAGCGACCCAGAAAACCCCACCCTGCGCCTGCTGCTGGCGCGCCAGCAAATCCTGCACGGCGAGATGGACAGTGCCCACATGACACTCGCCCCCGCACTGGCATCGAGCAACCCGGAGATCCACCGTGACGCCTTGTGGACGCTGTGGGAGCTTCGCTACACCCAGTATGTGCGCACCCCCGAAGACCGCCAGGACGAACGCCAGGAGCAGCTCCCCGGGTTGCGCGCCTTGCTGCACACGCTGGCGGCCGAAGAGTGGCCATTGGATCGCCAACGCAGGCTCATCACACTTGCCGCCCAGTTCGGCGACGACGCCCTGCGCAAGCGCCTGGAGCAGCAATGGGCCCAAACCCAGCCCCAGCAACAACCACAGGACGCCACCTCCTACGAGCGCGCAGCGCGCGATGCACTGGCCGCAGGCGACTATGCGGGCAGCGCAGAGCTTTTCATGCTCGCGCGCAACACCAGCGACAGCGCCGCACAGGCCAAGCATTTCTTCCATGAGGCCCTGCGCACCCTGCGCGCGGGCAATGATCCTGCCGGCGCCCTGGCCCTGGCCGAGCGCGAGTTGGGCCCGCTGGCAGACGACCGCGACACCCTGTTGCTGGTCATCGAGATCGCACGCGCCGCAGGGCGTCCCGATGTGGCAGACCGCTATGCACGCCGCCTGCTGCGTCTTTCCATGTTGCGGACCTGGCCTGGCGACTTCGGACCGGACGCACCACCCGCGACAGCACGGTACGACGATGGTGCCAGTCTCCTGCGCTCGGAGATGCAGCAGGTGGCGTGGCCCGCGCAGGGTACACCGGCCCCCAAGGCCCCGGCACTGCCCTTCGATGACAAGGTGTTTTCGCTGGGCTATGAGGTGTTCCTCGAAAACGGCAAGCCCGAGGACGCATGGGCCGTGGCCAACGCCGCCGTGCAGCAGCAACCCTCCAGCCTCGTCTGGCGCGAGCGCCTGGCGCGGGTGTCCGAATGGACCGAACGCCCCGTGCAGGCGCTGGAGCAATGGCTGGTCATCGCACGGCAAACCCAGAGGGACGACGCCTGGAAGGCCGTGCTGCGACTGGCCCCAGGGCTGTTCCATGATGCGGCACTGATCGAAGCCCTGCACTACCAATTGCGCCGCAAACCGGGCGATGAAGAGCTGATCGAGGATCTGGTCGAAGCCTACGAACGCCTGGGGGAGCCCGAGCCAGCGCTGCGCTACCTGCAACAGAACGCCCGCAGCCCCGCCAGCCTGGAGCGGCTGGCCTGGCTGGCCGAACGCGCTGGCCAGCCCGACACGGCGCTGAACGCCTGGCGCTCGCTGTTCAGCGATCCCGCGCAGATCACCCCCGCCAGGGCCGTCCCCGCCGCCGTGCTGGCGCTGATGCAAGGCCACCCCGACGAAGGCCTGCAATGGATGGAAGCCGCCCAGCGCCACCTGCCCGCCGAAGGCGACGCATCGGAATTCTGGCGCCTGACCGGCCAGATTGCGGAAAGCCGGGACCGCCGCGAACTGGCGATCACCGCTTACCGACAACTGGCAGCCAGCCCCGATGCCCCCCTGGAAGACTTGGATGCCCTCATCCGCCAACTTCTGCCCGACCACCCCCAGGAAGCTGCCCAGGTGGCACTGCGCGCCTGGGAGCGCCACGACCAACCGCGTCACCTGATCCAGGCCCTGACGCTGTATTCAGGCCGCGGCGAGTGGGCACCCTTTGACCGCGTGCTGTCCCTGCTCGACCCGGCACCCGACGCGCCGCGCCGCTCGCTGCGCAAGCTCTGGCGCATGCCCGAGTACCTGCGCCTCATGGGTTCGCACCACCAGAACGCAGGACGCCTGGCAGTGGCCCGTGAGCACTTGCAGGCGGGCCTGGCCGCAAGCCCGGACTCCACCGATATGCAGACCGCGTTACTGTGGCTGCTGATCGACAGCAACGATGCGGTGGCGCTGCGCGAACTGCTGGCGCGGCACGAAGTGGCCTGGAGCCGCCAGGCCGCCGTGCACAACGCGCTGGCGTCCAGCTACCAAGCCTTGTCACAGCCACAGGTGGCGCTGGAGCGCTACCTGACGCCCCAATTGCAGGCACGACAGGACGATTTCCTTTGGATGATGAACTACGCCGACGCACTGGATCAGAACCAGCAGTTCGACCGTGCGTGGCATTTGCGCCGCCACCTGCTGCGCCAGCAATGGCGACAGCTCGCGCAGCAGGTACCCAACGCGCAGGGCCGACCTGAGTTGGTGCGCGCGCAGTGGCTGACCCAACAGGGCCTGGACGCCACGCAGCGTGTGGCCCGTGCGCGCCTGCAAATCACGCAAAACCCTGGTGACCCGGCCCATGCCGTGCTGCGGGAACTGCTGCGCCTGGACCTGGACAACCAGGGACAACTGTCCAACGCAGCCGCAGAGACCGCCATTGGCTGGCTGCAGGACCAGCAGGAATACTCGGCTGAGCGGCGTTTTCTGTGGCACCAGTACGCCCGCAGCCGCAGCCTGCGCACCCACCGCCCGCTCTGGGCCGACATCACTGTCGCCTTGGCCGAAGACTACCGCATGGCCGCAGGCGAACTGCTCGAAGCCTTTGACGAACGGCTGCCACGCTACGACCGCGTGAACGCGGCACGCGCCGTGGAAGACCTGCGCACCGCCCAAAGCGCGGCCTTCGATACCCAACACGCCCAACACGACGACGAACCCCTGCACCTGCAGCTGACCGAATCCCTCCTGGCCTTCAGCGACCAGGTGCAAGCCAACACCCGGCACATCCAGCTCGCGGGCATGGACGAAAACCAATTGGGCGGTAGCCTGCACCTGGCCCTGTCCCCCCGGCTGGCGATGGACATTGAATGGAACAGCATCCGCCGCCAATCGACCAACGCCCGTGTGGTCAGCCGCCCCCCCCCAGGAGCGCCTGTGGGGCGCTCGCCTGCTCTGGAAGACGGCCAGCACCGCCACGCGCCTGGGATGGATGCGGCGCGAGGGCTGGCAACAGACCGATGCCTGGCTGCTCAGCCACGAGCAGCGCCTGGACAACCGCCTGGCGCTGACGGCAGAGCTGGGATGGCACCAGCCCAGCGAAGAGAGCCTGGCCCTGCGCCTGGCCGGCATGAAGAACCATGCCCACCTGTCCCTGCGCTACCAGTTCTCGCGCCTGGACAGTGTGCTGTGGGACTACCGCGCCGAGGACTACTACCTGCAAACCGGTCATTGGCTGGGCAGCGGCCGCCACACCGAACTGCGCTACACCCACACCTATCGCCAGGATTTGCCGCACCTGGAGTTCAGTGCCTTTGGCTCCTACCACGGTTACCGCATCAACCAGGACGCCATGGGCTGGCCGTCGCTGGATTTTCTGCCACCCGGCGCACTGGAAGGACCGCGCACCTTTGTTGCACGAAGCTTCGCTTTCTATGGCCTGGAGGCTTCCAGCAACACGCGCCTGGAGCAGGACTACACCCGCGCCCTCCAGCCGTTTGCCAGCGTCAGCCGCACCTGGCACAGCCGATTGGGCCCAGGCTACGGCGTGCGCCTGGGCTTGGCAGGCAGCCTGCTGGGCGCAGACCATTTCAGCATTGCCTGGGGGCTGTCCAAATCCGGGCTCCAGTCACAAGACCGCAGCAGCGAGTGGCAGCTGCGCTACCGTCTCCCTTTCTGACCTTCGCTTCCCACAGGAAAGACCATGAACCTGCTCCATCGCTTCTCCTCTCTGCGGACCTGGTCCGCCTGCACCGCGCTGGGCCTGGCCTTGATGCTGGGCGCCTGCTCCTCCCTGGACCGTGGCAAGCCCCCCACCTTGCAGACCCAGGCCACCTGGACCGTACTGCCCTTTGCCAACCACACCGAAACCCCCATGGCCGGAAGCCGCGCCCAGGCGATTGCACAGTCCTTGCTGGTGGCGCGCACGGGCAAGGTACTCGTGGCACCCACCAATACACAGCAAGAGGCGCTGTTCGATGCCGCCGATGAAGCCCGGCGCCAGCAAGCCCTCGAATGGGCGCGCGGCCAGAAGGTGCGCTACGCACTGACGGGGACCGTGGAGGAGTGGCGCTACAAGGTGGGGGTGGACGGAGAACCTGCCGCAGGGGTGACGCTGCAAATCATTGACGTGGCCACCGGCGAAATGCTGTGGAGCGGCTCGGGTGGCAAGAGCGGCTGGAGCCGTGAGGCCTTGTCTGCCGTGGCACACAAGCTGATTCGCTCCCTGCTGGACACCGGCCTGTCGGACGCCCGCTGAACCATTTGCCCGACGCATGCAGGACGCCCCGAAGCCCCCCGTCACCCCAGCGGAGCCCTCGTCCGTGGCGGACACACGGCCGCACGCGGCCCTGGCCGGCAAGCATCTGCCGACGCACCTGCTGGGCAAGCTCACCCAGTTGCACAAACGGCCCGCTGTCACTGCCGGCGAAACCCTGTTGCTGCCGCTCATCGCGATTGCACTGGGTCGATTCTGGAGCCCGCAGGACCCCCTGTGGACGCAGGCGCCGTTCCCGTGGTCCTGGCTGGCCCCGGTGATTCTGGCGCTGCGCTATGGCCCCTTGGCGGGGCTGGGCGGAGCATCGGTTCTGCTGCTGGGCTGGCTGGCGTTCCATTTCGAAACCCTGGATCAGTTTCCCCAGGTGCACTTCCTGGGGGGGCTGATTCTGGTGATGATCGTCGGAGAGTTCTCCAGCCTTTGGCAGGCGCGGGCGCGCCGCTCCGAAACACTGCAGATGTACCTCGATCAGCGGCTGGAACACCTGGTGCGCCAGCACTACCTGCTGCGCTTGTCGCACGACCGGCTGGAGCAAGAGCTGATTGGCCGCCCCATGTCCATGCGCGACGCCCTGGCGGCACTGCAGACCCTGAGCTCCGAAAAGACCAACGGCGAGCAGGGCGCGCAGGCGCTGCTGCGCCTGCTGGCACAGTATTGCCAGCTGGAGTCTGCGGCCATCTACCCCGTGCGCGACGACGAACCCGAGAGCGTGCCCCTGGCCGGACTGGGGAGCCATGCCACGCTGGAACTCCAGGACCCGCTGGTGCAGCAGGCACTGGAGACACGTCGGCTGTGCCACATCAGCCAGGCGCTGGCCGCACAGCAGTCGTCGGCCTACCTGGCGGTCGCGCCTCTGCTGGATCTGGCCGGTGAGGTGTACGGCCTGCTGGCCGTGACGGAAATGCCCTTCTTTGCGTTGCAGACCGAGAACCTGCAAACCATCAACCTGCTGCTGGGGTACTACACCGATGGCCTGTCGATGCAGACCCTGGCCCGGCCCATCGTGGAGCAATTGCCCGACTGCCCGGTGCCATTCGCCTTTGAAGCGCAGCGTCTGGCCCACATGCACCAGAGCACCCAGGTCAGCAGCATCGTGGTGGCGCTGGAGTGCCTGCCCCGTGCGGTGGAACAGGACGTACCGGCACAGATCCACCGCTTCAAGCGCGAACTGGATGAGATCTGGGAAATCTCCACCCCCCAGCGCACGGTGCTGGCCATCCTCATGCCCTTGGGCAACGCTGCCACGGCCGAGGGCTACATTGCCCGCCTGGAAGCTTGGCTGCAGCAAAAGAGCGGCGAGAGCCCGGCGCAGGCGGGCATCTTCCCGCATGTCTTGTCGCTGGATGCCCTGTCCCCGCTGAACACCTTGCAGCGCCTGCACGCACTGGCCCATGCTTAACCCCAAGCTCGGACTGTCGGCCTTGCTGCTGGAAGTGGGCGCCTGGAGCGGCCCACTGCTGCAACAGCACTCTGACGAGGCACTCGCCGCCTACCTGCTGCTGCACGCCGTGGCCAGTGTTCTGCTGACCTTGTTCCTGCTGCCTTTGCTGCCGCGAGAGCGCGCACAACCACGCGCCCCCCTGATCGTTTTGATTGTGGCCTGCTGCTACGCGGTGCCCATTGCGGGTTTTCTGGGCGTACTGGCGGCAGCGTTATCGCTGCACTACCTGGGCCGCACGCGCAGCGCCGACGAGTATGAGTCCGTTCAACTGCCCGAGTTCGACCTGCACCAGCGTCGCCAGGGCAATTTCCGCCATGCGGGACTGCGATCGTTTCTGGGCAACAGCGAAGCACCCATACAGGCCCGCATGCGCGCCATGGTCGCGCTGCAGTATGTGTCGGGCCGCACCGCCTCGCCCCTGCTGCGTTCGGTGCTGAGCGACCCCAGCGAAGACCTGCGCCTGCTGGCCTACGGCATGCTCGATTCGCTGGAAAAGCGCATCAACCAGGCCATTGACCAGGAACTGTCGGCATTGCAGGCCGATGGTTCAGCGTCCGATGCCCCTGTCGATGACGCAGCCCGACAGGAATCCCTGCGCCGCCTGTCCGATCTGTATTGGGAACTGGTGTACCAGGAACTGGTGCAGGGCGACCTGCGCGAGCACGCCATCCGCGAATCCCTGCGCCATTGCGAGGCCGTGCTGCAGGCACAGCCCGAGAACGCGCCCCTGCACATGCGGCGCGGCCGGTTGCTGCACGCGCTGCGTCGCCCGCAGGAGGCGCAGGAATCCTACGAAGCCGCCAGCCGCCTGGGGCTGCCCGCCACCAGGGTCCTTCCCTACCAGGCCCAGCTGTGCTTTGAGCGCGGCGATTTCGCACAGGCCAGGGCGCTGGTGCAGGCCCTGGGCCCCTGGGACGCGCTGCCCCGGCTGCGCCCGGTGATCGAATACTGGAACGCCCCATGACCGCTTCGTACCCCAAGGCAGCGCAGGCCGACATTGCCCTGGTGCTCGAAGGCACCTTCCCCTACGTGAGCGGTGGGGTGTCAAGCTGGATCAACCAGATCCTGCGCGCCTACCCCCAATACCGCTTTGCGCTGGTGTTCCTGGGCAGCCGCCGCTCGGACTACGGCGCCTTCAGATACCAATTGCCGGACAACGTGGTGCACTTCGAGGAGCACTACCTCTACGAGCATCTGAATGCCGACTTCCAGCCCGCGCCACGCAAGGGCCATGCCCATGCGTTCGACCAGGTGGAGCAGCTCATCGCCACCATGGAGCGCACCGGCGCCGACAGCCCGCAGACCATGGCCTTGTTCCAGCAGGTGGTGCGCGCCATGCAGCCCGGCGGCAGCATGCACCTCGAAGACTTCCTCTACAGCGAGCGCGCCTGGAACCTGCTGTGCGACGTGTACCGCAAGCACTGTACCGACCCGTCGTTTGTGGATTACTTCTGGACGGTGCGCATCATGTTCCAGCCCCTGTGGCTGCTGGCACGCGTGGCGCAAGGCCTGATTCCAGTGCGCGCGGTGCACTGCGCTTCCACCGGCTATGCGGGATTTCTGGGTGCACTGCTGGAGCAGACACGCGGAACACCGCTGATCCTCTCGGAACATGGCATCTACACCAAGGAGCGCAAGATCGACCTGTTCAAGAGCGAGTGGATCCGCGACAACCGCAACATCTTCCAGCGCGACCCGACCGAGCTGTCGTTCTTTCGCCAGATGTGGATCCATTTCTTCGAATGGCTGGGCCGCTACTGCTACGCATCGGCCAACCCCATCATCGCGCTCTATGAAGCCAACCGCCTGCGCCAGGTGGCTGACGGCGCGCAGCCCGAGCGCACCTTCAACATTCCCAACGGCATTGCCCTGGCACGCTTTGCACCGCTGCGTGCCCATCGCCCCGCCGATCCACCACCGGTGCTGTGCCTGATCGGGCGCGTGGTGCCCATCAAGGACATCAAGACCTTTGTGCGCGCCATGCGCCGGGTGGTCAACCAGTTGCCCCAGGCCGAGGGCTGGATTGCCGGGCCCGCCGATGAAGATCCGGCCTACGCGCAGGAATGCGAAAACCTGGTGCGCAGCCTGGGGTTGCAGGAGCATGTCAAGTTCCTGGGCTTTCAGCGCGTGGAAGACCTGATGCCGCGCATCGGTCTGGTGGTGCTCTCCTCCATCAGCGAGGCGCTGCCTCTGGTGCTGCTCGAAGGCTATGCCGCAGGCGTGCCCGCCGTGTCCACCGACGTGGGCTCGTGCCGCCAGTTGGTCGAAGGCCTGGACGACGAAGACCGTGCGCTGGGTGCGTCAGGCCGTATCGTGCCCATTGCCGACCCACAGCAACTGGCCGATGCCTCGCTTGCCCTGCTCAAGGACCCTGCGGCCTGGCAGGCGGCCAGCCAGGCCGCCATTGCACGCGTGGAGCGCTATTACACCGACACCATGATGTTCGACCGCTACCGCGCCGTGTACGAAACCGCGCTGGCACGCACCGAGGGAGCCCACTGATGGCGGGCATTGGCTTTGAGCTGCGGCGCATGCTGCGCAAGGACACCCTGCTGGGCCTCGTACAGGCCTATGCCTACGCCAGCGTCATCGGCTCCGGGCCCTGGGTGCTGTCCATCGTGGGCATCTTGCTGATCGGTATCTTCAGCGCCAGCGTGGTCATCCCAGGAAGCCTGGTCACGCAGTTCCAGACCTCGGTGACCTACCTGGTGGCCTGCAGCCTGATCTACACCGGCCTGGTGCAACTGGCGTTCACCCGCTTCATCTCCGACCGCTTGTTTGAAAAGCGCAAGGACATGGTGCTGCCCAATCTGCACGGCCTGCTGGTGCTAGTGCTGTTGGGGGCCTGCCTGCTGGGCACGGCGGCACTCTTCATCGCGCTGCCGGGCCTGGGGCTGGTGTACCGGCTGCTGATGCTGGCCGGCTTTACCCTCATGTGCGGCGTATGGGTGCTGACGGTGCTGCTGTCGGGCATGAAGCGCTACAAGGCCATCGTGCTGTTGTTTGGCGTGTCCTATGGCCTGATCGTGGTGAGCGCGCTGCTGATGCGCCCCTGGGGGCTGGAGGGGTTGCTGGGCGGCTTTGTGCTGGGCAACTATGTGCTGCTGGTGGGCATGTGGCTGCTGGTGGTGCGCGAGTTCAATCCGTCGGGGCCCATCATCGCCTTCGACTTTGCACGCCGCGCCATGCTGTACCCCACACTCATGGCCATCGGCCTGCTCTACAACCTGGGCGTGTGGATCGACAAGTTCATGTTCTGGTACTTCCCGCCCACTTCGGACGCCATCATCGGAAGCCTGCGCGCGTCCATCATCTACGACCTGCCGGTGTTCCTGGCCTACCTGTCCATCATCCCCGGCATGGCCGTGTTCCTGGTGCGCATCGAAACGGATTTCGTCGAGTTCTACGACAAGTTCTACGACGCGGTGCGCGGCGGTGGCTCGCTGGAATACATCGAGACCATGCGCGACGAAATGGTCTATTCGATCCAGCAGGGCCTGGGCGAGATTGCCAAGATCCAGACCCTGGCCGTGCTGGTGACCTTTGTCGCCGGGCCGGTACTGCTGGACGCGTTGGGCATCTCGCGCCTGTACCTGCCACTGCTGCAAGTGCAGGTGATCGGCGCGGGTCTGCAGGTGGGCCTGATGGCCGTGCTCAACGTGTTCTTCTACCTGGACCAGCGCCGCACCGTGCTGCTGCTGTGCGTACTGTTTGTGCTGCTCAACGTCGTGCTCACGGGCTGGACCCTGGCCTACGGTGCGGCCCTGTATGGCTACGGCTTTGCGCTGGCCACCCTGCTGACTTTGGGCGCAGGGCTGGCGCTGCTCACACGCCGCCTGAACCGCTTGGAATACCAAACCTTCATGCTGCAGTGAGTCTTTACCAAGCGTTCGCAAAGCCAACGGCAGCCCCAGGCACAATTGGATACCATTTGCCGCACCGGGCCACCCAACCATGACTCCCCATCCCTCCACACTCCGCCCCCTGGCCCTGATCCCCTTGCTGACCGCACTGTTGGGCGGTTGCGGCGGCGGGTCGGACAGCACCACGCCCCCCACTCCCACCGGCCAGGTGCGCGTGCAGTTCACCAGCCCCACCGATACCGACAATGTGCGTACGGTGGGTGCCGCCATCCCCGTGGCCGTGGGGGTCACCTTCAATGGCGCAATCGCGGCCGATGGCTCCTCGGTGCTGTGGAGCGCGGCCAACGCGAGCTTTTCGCCCGCCCGCAGCAGCAGCACCGGCGGGCAGGCATCCTCCACCATGGTCGCAACCGCTGGCGGCATGCTGCAGGTGCAGGCCAGCGCCACGGTTGCGGGGCAGACCGGCAGTGCCACCCAAACGCTGTACCTGCGCCCGGCTCCGCAAGCCCTGGAAGTGCTGGTGCCCGCGTACTTCTATCCCAACCCCAGCGGTTCGGCCTGGGATCAGCTGATCAGCACCGCCCAAGCCTACCCGGGGGTGCAGGTGACAGCCATCATGAACCCGAACGACGGCATTTTCAGCAGCGCCGACGAGCAGTTTGCCCGCGTGGTCAGCGACTTTACCGGCGAGGGCGGGCAGGTGGTGGCCTACGTGGCCACCGGCTATGGCACGGGTCGCTCCGTCAGTGCCGTCAAGCAGAACATCGACAACTACCTGCGCTTCTACGGCCGCAACCAGCTCAGCGGCTTCTTCCTGGACGAAATGGGTGCCACCAGCCAGCACCTGGCCTTCTACAAAGAGATCTACAGCTACATCAAGGGGCTGGACGAAGAACTGCGGGTGATCGGCAACCCCGGCACCCTGCCCGTGGCCGACTACGCCGGGGTCGCCGATGTGCTGGTCACCTTCGAAGGCAAGGCTTCCGACTACACCCGCTTCAACCCCCAGGACGGCAGTGCCTGGGTGTACGCCAAGGCCAACTCCGCCCAGGCCATGCTGGTGCACAACGCCACCAGCTGTGCCGCCATGCAAACAGCCATGCGCGCCGCGGCCTCGGCACGGAACAACACCGGCCTGGTTTATGCCACCGACCTGTTGTACGACTTTGCCACCAACACCGGCAATCCCTGGGCCAATCTGCCCAGTTACTGGACGTCCTTGCTCGGCACGGTGAGCGCACTGAACCGCGGCACGGCACTGCCTGGCTGTTGACCCCTCAGAACCATCCCTTTCAAGGTCTTCGTCCCGCAGCCTGTTTAAGAACACGAGCGGTGGAGACGTGGGCGCGTGCGATGGAGCCCTCAACGTAGCCTTTGGCCTGGACAGCCTTGGGCTTGCGCTTGGAGGTCGCCAGTTGCCCAG
>JAKLLE010000084.1 GCA_023150295.1 Giesbergeria sp.
CCACTCCGGGTTGTTGAAACCCGCGAGCATCGCAAATGAGCGAAACGAAATTCAAATCGTGGACACCCATGAATCCTCTGGAACCCGCATCAATACTGGTGTTTCCGCCCTTCAGCATCAAATAAGCCGGACACTACTGCAAGTCCCTCACAAACAAACCCATTGAGGGGCAGCCCAAGGAGCATGGCCGTACATGGCGCCGCGTCCCTGCGGGAGGGCAGGCGGTGCCACGGTGTTCCTTGCCTGGTGCATGCACGCGCCAGGAGCCCTGTGGGGAATGATCACCCTAAGCAAGGACACGCATGACCATCCGTCTTTCATCCACTGTGCGCCTGTGGGGCGCTCTGCTGGTGGCGGCAGCCCTGACGGGCTGCGCCAACATGGCCAGCCACGACAAGCTCGCCACTGACATGCAGACCGCCGGGCAGACCGCGGGCATTCCTGCGGCCCTGGCCAAGCTTGAAGCCTCGGCCACCACGCCGGAAGAGAAGGCCGCGCTGCTTTACAACATGGAACGTGGCGAACTGTTGCGCATGAACCGCCGCTACGACGACAGCACCAGCGCCTTCCTGCTGGCCGACACCAAGGTCAAGGAATGGGAAGAAACCGCCAAGACCAACCCGCAAAAACTGCTGGGCACTGTGGGCGCAGCGCTGATCAGCGAGCGCCTCAAGGTCTATGAGGGCCAGGACTATGAAAAGGTCTGGCTCACCACGCGCTTGGCGCTCAACCGCATCGCCCAGGGTGACTTTGACAATGCCCGTGTGGATGTCAAACGCACCCACGAGCGCGAGGCCGTGATTGCCGAGTTCCGCGCCAAGGAAACTGTGGCTGCCGAGGAAGAAGCCAAGTCCAAGGGCGCTACCTCAGGCAGCAAGGAGATCAACGGCTACCCCGTGGAAACGCTCAACGACCCCGAGGTGCTGGAGCTCAAGAACGGCTACTCCAACGCGCTGTCGCACTACCTGGCCGGTTTCCTGTACGAGGTGCTGGGCGAATCGGGCCTGGCCGCGCCCGGCTACCGCAAGGCCATCGAGCTCAAGCCCAACACGGGCGTGCTCGAAGAAGGCCTGCGCGGGCTGGACAACCGCACCAGCTTCACCTGGAAGCGTCGCCAGCGCATGACCGATGTGCTGTTCCTCGTCGAGGCCGGCGACGCCCCGGCGCGCAAGCCCAAGGCCTTCACCCTGCCGGTGCCCACGGGCAGCGGCGTGGTGGCGGTGAGCGTGTCGTATCCGGTGATCGAACCCTCCAACGACCCCCTGCTCAGCAACCTGTCGGCTGCGGGTTTTGACTTCAAGCTGGAGAAGGTCGTCGATGTGAACGTGATGGCCCGCCGCGCTCTCAAGGACGAAATGCCCGGCATGGTGCTGCGCGGCATGACGCGCGCCATTGCCAAGGGTGTGCTGCAGAACGAAATGCAAAAGCGCGGTGGCCTGTTGGGCGGCCTGATTGCGGCTGCCGCCACCGTGGCCACCGAGCAGGCCGATGACCGCATGTGGCGCATGCTGCCTGGGCGTGTGTACGTGGCCCGTGGCTACCTGCCGCCGGGGGAGCACCGCATCAGCATCAATGGCCGCATGCTCGAAGAGCCGATCCGTATTGACGGCCAGTACGCGCTGGTGCCGCTGCGCATTTACCACAATGGCGTAATCACCGGCAAAGTGGCCAGCCTGGGCCAGTTGCCCGCCATGGCCGTGGCCCCCGAGCCGCAACCCGCAGCCGCTGCCGTGACCGAAACCCGCAAGACCAGCACCAAATCCAGCACCAAGACCACCACCCGCAGGACCAGCAAGTCGGCGGCGCCCAAGGCCGCAGCACCCAAGGCTGCGGTGCAGTAAACCACCCACCATTTCCGAAGGAGCACCATGACCCATCGCAAGACCCTGGCCGCGCTCTGCATGGCCGCATTTGCCCTCGCGGGCGGCGCCCAGGCGCAGCAGCATGACCCTGCAACACCCATTGCCGTGGCCTCCAAGGTGGCGCTGCGCGGCGAGGCCAACGACATTGCCGTGCGCGAGATCCGCATCGTGCGCAAAAACGACGTGCTCGTGGTGCAGGCCGACCTGGCCAATATGGCGCGCGGCGACCGCACCGTGTTCTACCGCTTCAAGTGGCTGGATCAGGTGGGCAACCAGGTCGGCGATGGCGAGTCCTGGAAGCAACTGGGTGTGCTGGGCCTGGGCCAGCAGACCATCAAGAGCGTGGCGCCGCACGGTGCCGCCACCGATTTCCGTATTGAAATGAACGTCGAGCGGCGCTGAGCCGCCCTGGAGGAACCACACCATGACAACCCTGCAACGCAAAGCCCTGCTGCTGGCCCTGGCCGCCAGCACGTTCACCCTGGCGGGCTGCCAGAACCTCTCGTCCCCCGTGATCCGTTTCGACCGCCAGGTCAACTACGGTGACGCCAAGGGCGTGGAGCTGGTGACCAACGAATTCGGCTCCACCGACCTGCAGATGATTGCCGAGAAGATGACCGGCAGCCTGCTGGAAACCGGTATCTTCCAGGGCCGCCCCACGGTGACCATTTCCACCGTCAAGAACAAGACCAGCGAGTACATCGACACCACCAACGTCATGAACTCCATCCAGACCACGCTGGTCAAGTCGGGCAAGGTGCGCTTCACCCGCTCCATCAACGAGATGCAGGCCGGGGTCGATGAACTCCAGCGCCAGAACCAGAGCGGCCTGTACAAGCAGAACTCCACCGCCAAGGTCGGCCAGATGACGGCCGCCAAGTACAGCCTGGAGGGCGAGCTCACCAGTATCGTCAAGCAAAGCGCCAGCACCAAGGACGTGTACTACAAGTTCACGCTCAAGCTGTTCGACGTGCAGGAAGGCACCATCGAATGGCAGGACGAAAAAGAAATCCGCAAAACCAGCAGCCGCTGAAGCAAAGGACTCCCACCATGCAACGCAGAACCACCCTCACCGCGGCCCTGTCCGTGCTGGCTGCCACGGCCTTTACCTGGGGCCTGCCTGCGCACGCCCAGCAGGGTGGCGCGGCGCCCCGCATCGCCGTGACCGACCTGGCCTATTCGGAGCGCGTGTCCGAGTACTTCATGGCGGGCCAGTACCAGCGCAGCAGCCAGATGAGCGCGCAGGGCAGCCACAGCGGCGGCTACAGCCACGGCCCCTACAGCGGCTCGGGCTCGCATTCGGGGCAGCATTCCATGCAGGCGTCCGAGCAGGCCAGCGGCACCTTCGTGGCCGGGCGCTACAGCTACATCGAGCAGCGCGAACTGCACGGCTACACCAACGACATCAAGGGCGCCCTGCTGCAGGGCACGTACTTCAAGCTGGTGCAGGGGCGTGGCTTTGACGGCGGTGCGCCCCAGCCCAGCAAGGCCGAGCAGGTGCTCAACCAGGTGCAAGGTGGCAAGATGGCCAAGCCCGTGCGCCAGCCCGACGTGAAAGCCATCATCACGCGCATCCAGAAGGGTGAGTTCAAGGGTGCCGATTACGTGCTCTTTGGCGTGATCTCCAGCATCGACTTCACCGATGCGCTCTCGCCCCTGCAGGGCACCAGCAGCGCCACGCGCCAGTACGGCCTGCAGTTGCTGGCCGACTTCTCGCTCATCAACACCAAGACCTACGAAATCAAGGCCGCCTTCTCGGCCCAGGGCGCGGGCAACGACACCAAGATCCTCTCGGTGCGCGGCGACATCGCCCCGCCCAACCGCGCCAAGGTGCTGAAGGAAACCTCGGTGAGCCTGGCCCAGGACGTGTACCAGCAGCTCACCCAGCAACTGGGCTACACCGACGCCAACCTTGCGCGCGGCGTGCGCCCCGAGCCGCCGCCCATGCAGGGGGGGCAGCCCTATCCGCAACCCCAGCCGGTGGCGCCGCAGCCGCAAGAGCAGGTCATCATCCTGCGCTGACCATGGCACCGCGCTGGGCGCCCCAGGGGCGTCTGCCCACTGCCTTGAAGGCCAGCCGAGTGCTGGCCTTTTTGCTGGGCGTGGGCCTGCTGGGTGCCTGTGCCCCGGTGCCGCTGGGCCCGGCGGAAGGCCCGTCGATTGCGCCTGACCAGCAGCCCGCCAGCGCCTTCAGGACGCGGCCTTTGCCAGGGCAGGGCGGTGTCACCCTGCAGGCGCTGGAGCGCCCCGCGCTGGCGCTGCCGCTGCGCTACCGCGTGGTGGTGGTGCCCGGGTCGGGCTGCGCGGGCCTGGGTCCGTTTGCCGACCGCTACTTTGCCGGGCTGCTGCATGCCCAGGTGCTGGTGCTGCACAAGCCGGGCGTTCACCCCATGAACCGCACTGCACCCGGCCAGTGCCCGCCAACCTTTGTGCAGACCGACGCACACGCCACCTGGCTGGGCCATGCGCAGGCGGCCATTCGGGCCTGGCAGGCCGAACTGGCGCAGGATGCGCTGCCCACCGTGCTGGTGGGTGTGTCCGAAGGGGGGGAGCTGCTGCCCCACCTGGCACCGCAGGCGCCGCGCCTGGCGGGGCTGGTGCTGCTGGGCGCCAGCGGGCTGAACCCGCGCGAGGCGCTCACACTTCAGGCGCAACGCCTGGGTGCGCAAACCGCCTTGGAAGCGCTGGTGCAGGCCCAGGTCAGCGATGCACCTGACACCAGCATTCACCAGGGCCGCAGCCTGCGCTATTGGCGTGACCTGTGGCACTGGCCCGTGCAGGCGCCGCTGCTGGGCGGCCCCTGGCCGTTGCTGCAGGTGTGGGGTGCCGAGGATGCCCTGGTGCCCGCACAGGCCTATGAACGTTTTGCCCGCCTGGCGCGGAACCGGGCTGCGCCCTATTGCACGCGGGCACTGCCCGGTGCCGACCACGGTCTGCAGGCGCCGGGGCGCGATGGCATCCAGCAGGTATGGGCCTGGCTGGAGCAGTGGGCCCGGGAGCCCGCTACAGGACTGTGCGCCCCGCTGGCGCGCGATGGAGGCGGCAGCGCATTCTGAGCAGGGGTTTACCGCGCCGAGCGATGTCGCAGCATCGACACCACCAGCGTGACCACCGTGAGCGGGATGACAAAGCCCAGCATCACCGACGAGAACGGGCCCAGCGCCTCGTGCTGTTGGGCGGCCAGAATCAGGTAGGCCACGTAGGCGACGTAGTAGCCCAGAAACACACCACCCTCCCAGCGCGCGATTTCGCGGCCCGAGAGGAAGATGGGCAGGCAGGCCAGTGCCACGGCCAGCATGACCCAGATGTCAAAGGTCAGCAGCGCAGGCGCCACGGGCAGACCGGAGCCTCCGGGCAGCGCGCCCGCCAGCGCACTGGACAAGCCCAGGCAACCCAGCAGGTTGAAGGTATTGCTGCCCACCACATTGCCCACGGCAATGTCGCGTTCACCCTTGAATGCCGCCATCACGGACGTTGCCACCTCGGGCATGGAGGTGCCTGCGGCCACAATGGTCAGCCCGATCACCAGATCGCTCACCCCCAGCGCCTTGGCAAAGGCCACAGCGGCCGTCACCAGCCACTCGGAGCCCAGCACCAGCAAGCCCAGGCCGACCAGAATCAGGGCCAGTTGCACCGGCAGGCGCGAGTCCCAGGCGCCGGACTTTACGGGATGGATTTCGGCCTCGTACTCGGCCTGGGTCTCGCGGGTTTGGCGCCGCGACTGCACCACCAAAAAACCTGTGTACGCCAACAGCAGACCAAAGAGCAGGGCGCCGTCGAGCAGGCCCAGCGTGCCGTCCAGCGACAACAGCAGCACCAGAAGCGACGCGCCGATCATGATCGGCACCTCCTGGCGAATCAGCTGCACATGCACTACCAGCGGGGCGATCAGCGCGCTCAGGCCCAGGATGAACAACACGTTGAAAATGTTGCTGCCCACCACATTGCCTGTGGCCAGACCCGTCTGGCCGTCGAGCACCGCCCCCGCCGACACGGCCATTTCTGGCGCGCTGGTGCCAAAGGCCACGATGGTCAGCCCCACCACCAGTGGCGATATGCCAAACGACAGCGCGAGCTTGGAAGCGCCACGCACCAGCACGTCAGCGCCCACCACCAGTGCAGCCAGACCCGCGGCAAACATCAAAAAGTTCCACATCAGCTGTCCTTGTTCGTTCCGTTGACCGAAGTGTGCCTGCGCGCGCCCAGCTGTGCAGCGGCCATGCGCAAAGACCGTGCACAGGTTTTAAGATCGGCCTGCACCATGACCCATTCTTCCATCGCAGGCACCCCTGTCCCTTTGCAGCAGGATATCCGCACCATCGGCCTCATTGGTCTGGCGCATGGCACATCGCATTTTTTTCACATGCTGCTGCCGCCCTTGTTCCCTTGGTTCATCAGCGACTTCGGGCTGAGCTACTCGGAGCTGGGCGCGCTGGTGTCGGTGTTTTTCATCGTCTCGGGCGTGGGCCAGGCGTTGGCGGGTTTTGTGGTGGACCGCGTGGGCGCGCGCCCGGTGCTGTACCTGGCGCTGCTGTGCTTTGCGCTGGCGGCCCTGGCCATGGCGCTGGCGCAGGGCTGGGGTGGCCTGGCCCTGGCGGCGGCGCTGGCGGGGCTGGGCAATGCGCCCTTCCATCCGGTGGACTTCACCATCCTCAACAAGCGTGTGTCACCTGCGCGGCTTGGCCATGGTTTTTCGGTGCACGGCATCAGCGGCAACCTGGGCTGGGCGGCGGCGCCGGTGTTCCTGGCGGGCATCGCATCGACCACGGGTTCGTGGCGCACGGCGGCGCTGGCGGCGGCCGTGCTGGCCATTGGCGTGCTGGCGCTGTTGCTGTGGCAGCGCGAGGCCATCGACGACCGCCAGGGCGCCTGGGCGCACCAGGCCCAGGGCGCTGCCGGGGCGCCGGATGAGCACCCCATGGCCTTCCTGCGCCTGCCCTCGGTGTGGCTGTGCTTCTCGTTCTTCTTCTGGAGCACTTGTGCGCTGAGTGCCATCCAGAGCTTCGCCAGCCCGGCGCTGCAGCAGATGTATGGCCTGCCTCTCAGCGCCACGGCCATAGTGGTGACGGGCTACATGCTGTGCGGCGCCGCAGGCATGGTGGTGGGCGGCTTCCTGGTGGGGCGTGTGCAGCGGTTGGAAAAGATCATCGGCGCCTGCCTGTTGGGGTCGGCGCTGCTGCTGGTGCTGGTGGGCAGTGGCGTACTGCCCGGCATGGCTGCGCTGGCCCTGGCCTCGCTGGCGGGGCTGGGCACAGGCCTGGCGGGCCCTTCGCGCGACATGCTGATCAAGCGCGCCGCGCCGCCCGGTGCCACGGGCCGCGTCTACGGCATGGTGTATTCGGGGCTGGATCTGGGCTTTGCACTGGCAGCGCCTGTGTTTGGCGCCATGCTGGACAGGGGCTTCACCGGTGGCATCTTCCATGGCTCGGCGGCGGCGTTGGTGCTGGGCGTGCTGTCGGCGTTGTGGGTAGGCGCCGGGGTGCGCCAGGCCAGCAAGCGCCAGGCACTTGCAAATTAAACAAGAATAGTTATCATTTGAATCCATCACTCCGCGCCCCAGCGGAGCCTTGCACGCCAGCTTGCGGCCAGCCCAGTGCACACCACCGGAGAAGCACATGTTCCTGGCCTTGCATTGCCCGCCGCGCAGCTTTGTTGGCGCCCCCCAGGGCAGGGGGCACCATGCGTTCTAAGCCCTACCACGCCGCTGCCCATTGGTTGGTGCTTGGCGCTGTGATCGCTGCGGTGTACATCTTCCTTCCGGTCACTACCTGACCCATCGCCCAGCATTCGCGAAGCACGCTGGTGCAGCGTGCTGCTGCCTCGCGCCTCATTTTTTACCAAGGAGAAACCACATGACATCACATCGCAAATTCTGGTGGCTGGCCGGATCATTGGTCTGTGTTCTGGGCGCCCCGGCTGGGGCTGCCGAGCACACTGTCCACATGCTCAACACCAGCAAGACGGGCCAGGGAAATATGGTCTTCGAGCCTGCATTCTTGAAGGTGGCGGTGGGTGACACCGTGGTCTTCAAGCCCACGGACAAAGGCGGTCACAATAGTGTGTCCACCTTCTTGCCCCCAGGAGCCAAGGCTTGGAAGAGTGGCACGGATGCTGAGTTGAAAGTGGTCATCGAAAAAGAGGGGGTTTACCTCTACGAGTGTTTTCCGCACCGGGTGATGGCCATGGTCGGTGTGATCCAGGCGGGCAAGCCGACAAATCTGGCAGATGCCAAGGCGGCTGCCGATAAGGCCAAAACGGCGTTTGCCATGAACAAGGATCGCTTGGACAAGGCCTTGTCGCAGGTTCAGTGATCGTCAATCCACCGGGGGGCGGGAACACCGCACCCAGCCCACCCCAGCGCCCAGCAGGGCGCCCAGAGGGCCCCAGACAAAGATCGCAGTCATGGCGGCCTCCAGCTCCAGGTCGTGCTGGTTGCCCGACAGCAGCAACACCGCAGCGTAGCCCAGCATGGCACACAGCAGGTAGGCGGCGATGGCAAACACCAGTACCCAGGCTGCGCGGCGCATGTGGGACTCCGTCCTGTGGCGTCAGTGAAAAATCTTGCCGGGGTTCAGCAGATTCTGCGGGTCCAGCGCCTGCTTGATGGCGCGCATCATGGCGATGGCGCCGTCGCCCGCCTCGTCGCGCAGGAACCCCATTTTGTGGATGCCCACGCCATGCTCGCCCGTGCAGGTGCCTGCCAGGCGCAGCGCGCGTGCCACGAGCTGGTGGTTGAGCTGCTCGGCGCGTTCGCGCTCTTCGGGGATGGCGGGGTCGATCAGGTAGCCGAAGTGGAAGTTGCCATCGCCCACATGGCCCACCAGAAAATAGGGCAGACCGCTGGCGTCGGCCTCGGCCACGGAGTCCAGCAGACAGTCGGCAAGGCGCGATATGGGCACGCAGGCGTCGGTGGTGATGGCCTTGCAGCCGGGGCGCGTTTGCATGGCCGCAAAGTAGGCGTTGTGCCGCGCCGTCCACAGGCGTGTGCGCTCCTCGGGCGTGCTGGCCCATTCGAAGGCATTGCCGCCGAACTCCCGGGCGATGTCCTGCACCGTCTCGGCCTGCTCCTGCACGCTGGCGGGCGAGCCGTGAAACTCCATCAGCAGCATGGGTTCCTCGCGCAGCGAGAGCTTGCTGTGCCGGTTGACGGCGCGCACGCTGTGCGCGTCGATGAGCTCGCAGCGCGCAATCGGCACGCCCAGCTGGATGGTCTGGATCACCGTGCGCACGGCCGCCTCGATGCTGGGGAAGGAGCACACGGCGGCGCTCACCGCCTCGGGCAGCGGGAACAGGCGCACCGTCACCTCGGTGATGATGCCCAGCGTGCCCTCGCTGCCCACGATCAGGCGCGTAAGGTCGTAGCCCGCGCTGCTCTTCTTGGCACGCGTGCCGGTGCGCAGGGCTTCGCCACTGGCGGTGACCAGTTCGAGCGCCAGCACGTTCTCGCGCATGGTGCCGTAGCGCACGGCGTTGGTGCCGCTGGCGCGCGTGGCGGCCATGCCGCCAATGCTGGCGTCGGCGCCGGGGTCGATGGGAAAGAACAGCCCGGTGTCCTTGATGGCGTCGTTGAGCTGCTTGCGCGTGATGCCGGGCTGTACGGTGACGGTGAGGTCTTCCGCGTCGATGGCCAGCACCCGGTTCATGCGGCCCACGTCGATGCTGATACCTCCCTGCACGGCCAGCAGGTGGCCTTCGAGCGAGGAACCGGCGCCGTAGGGGATCACAGGCACACTGTATTGCGCGGCCAGGCGCACGGCGTCCTGCACGTCCTGCGTGCTTTCGGCAAACACCACGGCGGCTGGGGGCGGGGCCTGGATGGAGCCCTCGTCACGCCCATGCTGTTCGCGCACGGCCAGGGCGGTGGAGCACTGCGCGCCAAAGCGCTGCGCCAGGGCGTCCAGCAAGGCCTGGGGCACCGCCCGCAGGGGGCCTTGAGCGAAGGGTGGCGAGAGGGGGGCGGCGCTGGTGTGCATGGGCGGGTCTCCGGAAAAAGGCCGATCCAGAATACCACCGCCACCCTTATGCCGACCGTCATGCCTTTGTCAGGCTGTGCCAGTGGGCCTCAGGAGCGGGCTCCGGCCTCGAACTCGGCGCGCGAGAGAAAGCCATCGCGGTTGTTGTCGAGTTGCTCGAAGCGGTTGCCGATGGCGGGGAGCTGCTGCGCTTCCTGGGGGCTGAGCTTGCCATCGGCGTTGGCGTCGGCCCGGTCAAAGGCGGCGCTGGCTGCGGTGGATGGCGGGGCTTCGGGCCCCGCGCCAAACACGGGCTTGGGGGCCGGGCCTGCGCTCTGGCTTTGGGTGGCCGAGGGCTTGGCGGCGGGCGCCGTCTGTGCGTGCAATGCCGGTGCACCGCCCAGGGTCAGGGCAGCCAGCAGCAGCACGCTGCGGGAGTCAAAGACGTGCAGCGTGCGCTGGGCCGACACGGGAGCGAGGGGGCGTTGGTGGGTGCGGTGCATGGAACTCATCCTTTGCAAAAGTGGAACAGGCCTTCATTGCACTGCAGCAACGCGCGTCGATCCAGCACTTTTGCCTGCTGTTGCCTGCGTCAACATTTGGGTGCGCGGCGTAAAAAAGCGTGCGGGCTGCGACGCAGACAGGGGTATTGCCGCTGGCGCACAATCGCACCCCAGGCAAATTCAGACACCACCAACACCATGGGCAAACGACTCACGCAGATCGCCACACGCACCGGCGACGACGGCAGCACCGGCCTGGGCGACAACACGCGCGTGCCCAAATTCCACCCGCGCATCGCCGCGCTGGGCGATGTGGACGAGCTCAACTCGCACATCGGCCTGCTGCTGTGCGAGCCGCTGCCCGCGGGCGTGCGCGAGCTGCTCATCGACGTGCAGCACCAGTTGTTCAACCTGGGGGGCGAGCTGTCGATTCCCGGCTTCGAGCTGCTGCAGGAGTCGGCGGTGCTGCAGCTCGACCAGGCACTCGAAACCCACAACGCCGCGCTGCCGCGCCTGCAGGAGTTCATCCTGCCCGCAGGCACACGCGCCGCCGCACAGGCCCATGTGTGCCGCACCGTGGCGCGCCGCGCCGAGCGCGCCGTGGTCGCCCTGGGTGCGCAAGAAGCCGTGCGCGAGGCGCCGCGCCACTACCTCAACCGCCTGTCCGACCTGATGTTCGTGCTCTCGCGCGTGCTCAACCGCATGGACGGCGGCGACGACGTGTACTGGAAGAGCGAACGCCTGGCGCGCAGCACAGACACTGACAGTGAATGATGCTATAAAAATTATAGCTATTCGCGCTTGAAGGACGGGCGCTAGAGCCCAGTTCCATCAAAACCCGCGCGCCATCCCCGAAGCAGGGCGTGCTCCCCCCACCAGAGCCACCGCGCAAGGGCCGCCCCGCCGCGCTGGTGGCGTCCCCCTTCCCGACCCGCGCAGCGGGGCGAGAGAAGGGGGAGGGCGCGCAGCGCCACAGGGGGTTGCTTCTTATCTTGGCGCCAGGATCGCCATGGTGATGCGCGAGACGCAGGTCAGCTCCCCCGCATCGTTGACCATGTCGATCTGCCACACCTGCGTGGTGCGGCCGATGTGCACGGCACGCGCCGTGCCCGTCACCCAGCCGCTGCTGGCGGCGCGGATGTGGTTGGCGTTGATGTCCAGCCCCACACCCCGGTGGCCCTCGGGGCTGGCAAAAAAGGCGCCGATCGAACCCAGCGTCTCGGCCAGCACCACGCTCACGCCGCCGTGCAGGATGCCAAAGGGCTGGCGCGTGCGCGCGTCCACGGGCACACGGGCGCGCAGAAAGTCGTCACCGACCTCGGTCATTTCTATACCCAGGTGGGTGACCGCCGTGTCGGCG
Source organism: Giesbergeria sp. (assembly GCA_023150295.1). Classification (GTDB taxonomy): domain Bacteria; phylum Pseudomonadota; class Gammaproteobacteria; order Burkholderiales; family Burkholderiaceae_C; genus Simplicispira. Next base: position 11,678 of record JAKLLE010000084.1, read on the forward strand.
TTGGTCTGGTTCAGCAGTTCCAGGGATATGGGTTTTTTCCAGATCGTCATAGGGTTATGGAGAGCGGCCTCTACCGTTTTCATATAAATGTCATCAGAATCTAGGGTTTACCCGAATGTCGTGCCCCACTTGCTGCCAGTGGCCGCAGTGCAGGCGTACTGACCCGGTTCACCCCCCACACCCCTTTATATCCGGAGTCTTTTCCGTGCAACGTCGCCAGTTTGTCTCTTACGCCGCCACCGCCCTTGCGGCCCCCGCCTTTGTGCGCAACGCCCTGGCCCAGGAGGGCGGCATCAGCGGCAAGTCGCTCACCATCGGTTGCTCGGCAGCCCTCAGCGGCCCGCTGGCCGGTTTCGGCAACGATCTGCGCCAGGGCGCCGAAGCGGCCATGGCGCACATCAACGCACGCGGTGGTGTGAATGGCCGTGCGCTGCAACTGCACATGGTGGACGACGGCTACGTGCCCCAGCGCACCATCGACAACGTCAAGCAGATGATCGGCCAGGGCTCGGCCTTTGCGCTGCTCTCGTGCGTGGGTACGCCCAACAACACCGCCATCCTGCCCCTGGTGGAGGAAGCGGGCCTGCCTTACGTGGCACCGCTCACGGGTGCGTCCTCGCTGCGCAAGAGCGCACGCAACGTCTTCCACGTGCGCGCCAGCTACACCGATGAAGTGCAGCGCCTGGTGCAGCGCCTGGTGGGCATGGGCGTCAAGGAGATCGGCGTCGTCTTTCTGGACAACTCCTATGGCCGCGAACTGCTGGAAGACGCCAACCGCGCCCTGGCCGCTGCCGGTGGCAAGGCCACGGTGCAGGCCGCCCTGGCCACCGATGGCAAGAACCTGGACGCCGTCCTGGGCCAGGTGGGCAGCGCCCGATCGGCCGCTGTGCTGCTGGCCACGGCCGGCTCGGCCACCGTGCCGCTGGTGCGCGGCCTGAAGAAGACCCTGCCCGGCGTTCTGATGGCCGGTGTGAGCGCCTCGCTGACCAGCGAGTCCTACAAGCAACTGGGCGATGCTGGCAGCGGCCTGGCCGTCACCATGGTCATGCCCGACCCGAACAAGGGCAAGACGGCCGTGGTGCGCGACTACCAGGCGGCCATGAAGGCGCGCGGCCAGAACGATTTCAACCTGGGCAGCCTGGAAGGCTACGTCAACATGCGCGTGCTCGCCGAAGGCCTGGAACGCGCCGGCAACGACCCCACGCGCGCCAAACTGCGCGGGCATCCGCAACTGGGACATGGGTGGCTTTGTCGTGGACTACAGCGGCCAGGCGCCGTTTGTGGGTTCGCGCTACATCGACCTTGGCGTGCTGGGGGGCTCGGGGCGCTTCCTGGCCTGAGGGCAACCTTGGCACGGGGAGGGGGATTTGCAAGGAAGCCCTTGCATACAATCCGCGATCCCTCGTGCGCTGTGCGCGTGGGGCCTGATCCTGGCAGGAGAACGTGTGCTGGAAAGTGACATGGCCGACAAGCGTCGGATGGAGTCGGCAGCGAACGGGCTGATTGCGTTGCAGCCCGCCATGGCTGAATGTGCGCTGCCGTTGTTGGCGGCCACAGACGCGCGCGCGGTGGCAGCCGCTCTGCTGCGTGGCCTGGCCGCTTGCGGCGTGCCCGCCGTTGCCGTGGTCTGGCAGGCGCAGGACCATGTGGCCTGCGAGCCCGTTGGGGCTCTGCCACCAGATCAGGAGCGCCTCCACCTGTCCGATCTGCTGGCCACGCTGGGGTCCGTCGCACACCCGCTGCATGCCGGCTCCGCGGGGCCGCAGGCCGCCGTGCTGATGGCTTCTGAAGCGCCCGTCCCACTGCCGCCCGCTCCAGCACTTCTGCTTGAACTGGCCGGGCAGCGGCTGGTGGAGTTGCTGACGCTGCAGCAGCTGCAAGCCTCGGTGCTGCACCTGGAGCAGTCCCGCCAGTTGCAGCAGGCGCTGTTTGCCATGGCAGACCTGGCATCGTCTGATCAGGACATGGACAGCATGCTGCGCGGTCTGCACGAAATCATCGGGCGGCTGATGTATGCCCGCAACTTTTTCATCGCGCTGTTGGACCCCCAGCGCGACAGCCTGCGTTTCATCTACTTCGCCGACGAGGTGGATGACGGCATGTACGAGGGACTTGCAAAATTCAAAACCGCAACATGGCGGAAACACTTCGGTGCTCAATATTTGAGCACTTTGCGGTTGTCAGGAAGAATGCGCAGCGCTATCGCATCGATTCCCCCGTGGGTGACCCGCAGTGCTCCCTCGC
>JAKLLE010000085.1 GCA_023150295.1 Giesbergeria sp.
CGCTATGTGGCGCTGTACAACCACCAGTTACCCCAGTCCGCTTTGAAGAGCAAAACACCCATGCAGGCCATGAAGGAGTGGCACCACTCTCATCCGCACTTGTTCAAGAGGCGGCCCTATGATCGTCCGGGATGTGACATATAACGAAATGCCTTGAAAGGCGTCGATTACGAAGATCTGCGCTTCGGGGTGAGACCAGAGCTTGGGCAGCTACAGGGATTGATTGAAAAAGCGCTGGATGCGTTGTCCGTTGAGGAAACGCGGGGCCTTGAAAACCAATGGCTGTCGGCACCGTCTTTTTCACCCAAACTGCGTGCAGTCGGCCTGACGCCCGATGAGCGTGCCTACATGGCGCAGCGGGGGGCGATCCGGGTCTGCGCCGCACCCGACTGGAAGCCCTATGAAGCGGTCGACAATGATGGAAACCATGTCGGCATTGCCGCCGATTTCACGGCACTGATGGCGCAACGGGGCGGGTTTGTGCTGGAAACAGTACCGACGCGCTCCCGAACCGAGTCACTGGAATACCTACAGGCGCGCAAATGCGACATTCTGGCGCTGGCAGCGGACACCGCCGAACGCAAGCGCACCCTGGATTTCACCAGCCCCTACCTACAGGTGCCAAACGTGATCGCTACCTCGGTCAACAGGCCTTTTATCGACCGCATCGAGGACCTGAAGGACAAACCACTGGGCTTGTTGCGGGGCAGTGACTTCCACCAGCTGCTGCGCACACGCTATCCGGGAATCCGGCTGGTGGAAGTGGCCAGCGAACGCGAAGGCATCGCCCAAACACAGAAGGGCGAATTATTTGGCTATATCGGCAGCATGGCGAGCATCGGCTACCTGATCCAGAAAGAAAGGATTGCCGATATCAAGATCGGCGGACGCCTGTTCGATGACTGGCCACTCGGTGTTGCAACACGCAATGACCAGCCTCAGCTGCATGCGATTTTCCAGAAACTGGTCGATTCGCTGGAATCCACGGAACGCCAGCAAATCGTGGACCGCTGGTTTGCGGTGCAAAATGCGCCGGAATTCGACTACCGGCTGATGTGGAAAATACTGGCAGGTGCGCTGATTGTGCTGCTCGGTTTTCTGTATTGGAGCCAGAAACTGCGGCGCCTGAACCTGCAGCTTGCGACAGCCAACGCGCAACTGCAGGAAATCACCCTGCGCGATCCGCTGACCGGCCTGCATAACCGCAAATACCTGAACGAAAGAATCAGCGAAGTCTTCAGTCTGTGTCAAAGAAATGGCCTCCGATTTTCGATTGCAATGATCGACATCGACCACTTCAAAGATTTGAACGACCGCTACGGGCATCCATTCGGCGATGTCTGTCTGCAGCAGATCGGTGGCATCCTGGCGCAGTATTTCCAGCGCGACTCGGATGCGGTGGCCCGATACGGGGGCGAGGAATTCATCGTCTTCCTGTCGGCTGACAGTGAGAGCGAGTTCCACGCGCATCTGGAGCGGTTGCGCCAGCAGATTGAAGCGCAGGTGCTGGCGCTGGATGGGGTGACAGCCCAAGTGACTGTCAGTATGGGCGGATATTCAGCCATCCCGCGCCAGAACGACCGCCACAACGAGTTCGTGACGGCTGCGGATGCCGCCTTGTACGAAGCGAAAAACGCCGGCAGGAACCGCATCGTGCTGCGGCATGGCACAGTCGCTGCGACACCGTACCCGACCGGCTCCGAGGAACATCCTGCATAACTCCTCGCGGCGTCTGATAACGCGGACTCGGCATCTTTATGAGACAAACTTCTAACTCAGAACACTGGGGCAGTTTGACAAGCGATGGTGGAGCCATGTGCTGGGTGCAACCGACCGCAAACTTGGGTTGAATGGTTTGACCCTAGAAACGGCAGTTGACCGCTTTGTTTCCCTTGCCAGGCCGCATGAAATCAACGTTTCAAGGTTTCGATGGTGTTCACCTGATGGGTGAGCGTGCTATGCACCCGTCAGCACCGCGTTCAGGGCGCCATGCGGCGTTGCTCCTCCTTGCGGGCAGGAGCCCGCTGCGTCGTCACGCCTTGCCTGGCACCCCGATCACGGCACTGGCGGGCGCATCCAACTGCCGTTTCTAGGTTGACTGACTGCGGCGACGGTTCCTCCGACCCTGCCACGCCAGCCACCCCGCAGGCGCAGCCTACGCACGCTAGAACAACGCGCGGCGGCTGCAGGAACTGGGCAGCATCAAAGGCACCCACTTCGAGGTGATTCGCATGGACGAACCGGTCACGCCCTGAGAAAATGTCCTGCCACCCCTTTTCCCTGCCATCACGCCATGCCCACCACCCCAGCCCCTGGTCATTTCGAACGCCAGCATGAGCGGCTGGACGCCCTGTTGCTCGCCCACCTGCTCGACGTGGCAGGTGCGGACTTTGTCAGCGCACTGCAGCACCTGCAGCAATGGCACCGCAGCCTGCAAGCGCACATTGCCATCGAAAACTCCCGCCTGCTGCCCCATGTGCCCGAGGGCGCACGCTGGGCGGCGCGGGTGTACCTGCTGGAGCACAAGCGCATCGCCCTGCTGGCCGAGGAATACATTGCGCGCGTGCAGGCCGTCGCCCGGCAAGCGCCGCCGGACGAAACCGCCCGCCGCCGCGCCGTGCTGATGCTGCTCGACGCGGCCCATGCGCTGCGCCATGTGCTGGAGCACCACCACGAGCGCGAGCACACCGCGCTGGCCCACGAACTGCCCGAGGACGTGCAGGAGGCCGCCTGGCGCGGCGTGGAGGGCTCGTAGGGCCAGTGTGGTGTCCTGCACGGAACGCCTACCGCCCGGCGGGCGTCGTACCATCACGGGCACGACTTCCACCGTCCACCTGCAAGGAGCCCCTGCCATGGCAGACACCTTTCCCGCCGCCCTGATTGAAGAACACGAAGGCAAAGCCCGCACGGTGTTCAGGCAACTCGCCCTTTCCGACCTGCCCGACCACGACGTGCTGGTCGAGGTGCAGTACTCGGCGCTCAACTACAAAGATGGCCTGGCCCTCTCGGGCAACCGCAACAAGGTGGCGCGCAGCCTGCCCATGGTGGGCGGCATCGACCTGGCGGGCACGGTCGTCGAGTCGCGCTCGCCATTGTGGAAAGCCGGCGACCCGGTGGTGCTCAACGGCTTTGGCCTGTCGGAGGCGCACTGGGGCGGCTTCACGCGCTTTCAGCGCGTGAAGGCCGAGTGGCTGGTGCGCCTGCCCGAGGCGTTCACGCCGCTGCAGGCCATGGCCATCGGCACGGCCGGATACACCGCCGCGCTGTGCGTGGACGCGCTGGAGCGCTGGGGCCACGCCCGGCCCGGCACCGGCCAGGTGCTGGTGACGGGCGCTGCCGGTGGCGTGGGCTCGGTGGCGGTCAGCCTGCTGGCCCGGCGCGGCTACCACGTCACAGCGTCCACCGGCCGGCCCGATACGCACGACTACCTGCGCGGCCTGGGCGCCAGCGCCTTCATCGACCGCGCCAGCCTGCAGGGCCCCGTGCGCCCGCTGCAGCGCGAAACCTGGGCCGGTGCCGTGGACTCGGTGGGCAGCACCACCCTGGCCAACGTGCTGGCGCAAATGGAATACGGCGCGGCAGCCGCCGCCTGCGGTCTGGCCGGTGGCATGGACCTGCCCGGCACGGTGCTGCCGCACATCCTGCGCAGTGTGGCACTGCTGGGCGTGGACTCGGTGATGGCGCCCATGGCCAAGCGCCTCTCGGCCTGGCAGCGCCTGGCCAACGACCTGGACCCGGCGCACCTCGCCGCCATGACCACGGTGGAGCCGATGTCCAACCTGCTCGCACTGGCCGAAGCCATCCTGGCAGGCCAGGTGCGTGGCCGTGTGGTGATCGACGTGGCACGCTGAACACGGCAGCACAGGCGCTTCAGGGGCGCCTCCCGGACGCCCCACTGTTCAGCACCGGTTCATCGTGCATGGCGCAGACTGCAGGCACAGTCCCTTGCGACTGAACTTTTCAGGAGATTGCCATGGCCCCCACCGCACTGTTGCCCGCCATTTTGGTGGCATCGCTGGTCACCACCCCGCTGCTGGCGGGCGAGCATGACCGCCGACAGGATCCCGACCCGCGCCGCACACCCGCCACCGGGCGCAGCCTGCAGGACATGCATCCCGTGCCAATCGACACGAATGTGCCAGCGCCCAGCCAGGAATGGCAGTATTTCAGCGACCCGGCAACACTTCACGCCGTCGTCATCAGCCCCCAGGGGGACTATTACTTCAGCCGTGGCAAAGGGTTGCACTGGGTGGCCGCCGCACAGACGGCGCGGTGAAGTCGGCAGGGCCGCGCGGCCGACCTCACCCTGCGCCGGCCGCAAAAACGAGTCGCACCTCCAGGCCCTGCGTGCCGCCCGCAGACGGAGAACTGAACACCAGTTCTGCGCCGTGCTTGTCGGCCAGGGTGCGCACGATGGACATACCCAGGCCGTAACCAATGTGCTGACTGCCGATGCGTGCATGACGCACCTGGATTTGCGCCAGTTGCGCGGCCGTCAGTCCGCGGCCGTGGTCGCGCACCACCAACGCAGGGTGCGCACCGGGCAGCACTTGCAGCTCCACCTGGGCGTCGGTGTGGTGCAGTGCGTTGTCGATGAGGTTGCGCAGCACGATGGCCAGGCCGTCGATGTCGCCCTGCACCCAGACCGGCGCATCGGTCTCGGGCGCCAGCCAATCCAGGCGCTTTTGGGCCTGCGGCTGCTGCCAGAAGGTTTGCGCCACCTGTTCGGCCAGGCGCACCAGGTCCACGCGCGCAAAGTGCGCCCCGTCTGCGCCTTCGGCGCGCGAGAGCTGCAACAGCCGCTCGGTGCGGTGGCTCAGGGTTTCCAGCGACTGCAAAGCGGCGCGCACCTCGGCCACGGGCACGCAGCCCCCGTCTGGGCCCTCAGAGTGGGGGTGCGGCCGCGCCTGGTCCAGGGCCGTGTGCAGGCGCAGGCGCACCTGGGCCAGCGGCGTGCGCAGTTCGTGCGCCGCATTGGCGGCCAGGGAACGCTCCACGTTCAGGGCCTCGCCCAGGCGCACCAACAGCTGGTTGACGCCGTCACCCACGGCCCTCAGTTCCTGCGACATGTGGGCCAGGTCCAGGGCCAGCAGGTTGCTGCCGCTGCGGGCGGTGATTTGCTGTTGCAGGTGCGAGACGCTGCGCAGTTCGCGCCGCGCAATCCAGTGGATCAGCCAGGCCAACACCGGCAGCATGACCAGCAGTACGGCCACCAGGCCCAGCAGGGTGCGCTCGCTGGCTTCGCTGCGTTCTTCCAGCGGGTCGGCCAGTTGCAGCCAGACGTTGTGGGTGGCGTCGTGCAGGCTGAACACCCGGTATTCAGGCGTGTTGAAAAAGCCCGCCTGCAGGGGCACGGCAAACGCAGCCGCCGGGGAGGCGGGCGTGCGCAGCAAGACGCCCCCCTGCGCATCGCGCAACTGCATGAGCAAGGGCTCCGTCTGCGAGTCCCCAGGAATGGCGCCCATGACCTGGGGTTCGAGGGCCTCGCCGCGCGCATCGGCCGCCCGGTAGGCGCCCGTGGCGTCGGGGCGGTGGCGTTGCTGCAAGTCCAGCAACGCGGGGTAAAGCTGGCGGTGCGTGCTTTCGACCAGCTCCACATCAAAGTTGTGCTGGATCTGGCGGTCCACCAACCAGGCCACCAGCCCGGTGCTGAGCAGCCACACCACCACCACGGCCAGGATGAGCGTGCGGCTCAGGTGCTGTGCCAGGCTGGGCGCGCGGCCAGGGTTGGGGGCGGGCTTCATTGCGCCATCAACCGGTAGCCCGTGCCGCGCACGGTTTCGATCAGCTCGCTGCCCAGCTTGCGCCGCAGGCGGCTGATGAAGACTTCCAGGGTGTTGCTGTCGCTGGCGCCGTCCCACTGGTACAGCGCCTCCAGCAGGCGCTCGCGCGCAAAGGTCTGCCCGGGGCGGCTGGCCAGCACGCGCAGCAGGGCCCATTCCTTGGGAGTGAGCACCACCGGCACCGTGCCGTTGCGCACCACCTCGCGCGCCAGGTCGATCTGCACCTCGCCCCGGGTCACGGTGGAGCTGCTTTGCGCGCTGCGCCTGCGCTCCACGGCGCGCAGCCGGGCGAGCAGTTCCTCGGGGTCGTAGGGCTTGACCAGGTAGTCGTCGGCGCCTGCATCCAGCCCCCGGATGCGGTCACTGACCTGGTCCCGCGCCGTGACCACGATGACTGTGGGGCGCAACTCCTGCGATGCCCCAGGGCGCGCCAGCGCGGACAGCAGTTGCAGGCCCTCGCCGTCGGGCAGGTTCAAATCCAGCAGCACGGCGGTGTAGGGCGTCACGGCCACCAGGGCACGCGCCTGGTGCAGGTTCTCTGCCCAGTCCACGCTGAATTGCTTGGCCTGCAAGTACCCCAGCACGGCCTGGGCCAGGGGGCGATCATCCTCCACCAACAAGATGCGCAATTGACGACTCCACGCGTGACATCCACCCAGTGTAGGAGCTTGCGACGCGGGAGTGCAAAGCTGAACGGAGTCTGAACGGCCGCTTCACGGGATATTCAGGCCCGGTTTCTACAGTGCGCGGCAATGACTGACTTGACCCTCTCCCCAGTGGCCCACCCAGCCGCCGCAGTACCGCTCCCGCGCCTTCCACGCCTGACCCTGCCCCCGCGTTGGGCCGCACTGGCGCTGGCCCTGTGGTGCACCATCGGCCTGAACCAGGCGTGGTGGGCCCGCCTCACCCAACTGTCACACGAGCAAAGCCTGAGCACCACCGAACAACTGTGGACCGCACTGGTGCTGACCGCTGCCACCTTTCTGTGGTTCATGTTGCTGTCGTGGCCGGGGTTGCGCCGCATTGGCTGGAGCGTGACGCTGCTCACCGCGGCTGCGGTGCAGTACTTCATGCTGCACTACGGCATCGTGGTGGACCCCGGCATGGTGCGCAATGCCCTGCAAACCAACACCAGCGAAACCCTGGCCCTGCTGGGCAGTGGCCTGATGCTGCATGTGCTGCTGTACGCCGGGCTGCCCATGGCGCTGCTGTGGGGCGTGGTGCGCCTGCAGCCCACCGCCTGGCGCCGCGATCTGTGGCGCTCGGCCCTGTGGGTGCTGGCCGCCATCGCGGTGGTGGTGGGCGGCGGCAAATTGCTCTACAAACCCATGGCGCCGCTGGTGCGCAACCACACGGAAATTCGCTACCTGCTCAACCCCTTGTCCACGGTGGTGTCGGTGGGCAACGTCACGCTCAAGCCGCTGTTCAAGACCCAGCGTCCCTTCCAGCAGATCAGCGATGACGCCGCACTGGGCAGCAGCTACGCTGCAGGGCCCCTGCGGCCCACCGCAGCGGGCGCAGGCACGGCACGCAAACCGCCCCTGCTGGTGCTGGTGGTGGGCGAGACGGCACGCTCGGACCACTTTGGCCTCAACGGCTACCCGCGCAACACCACGCCCCAGCTGGAGGCACGCCACGTTATCAGCTGGCGCAACGTGCGCTCGTGCGGCACCAACACGCTGGCGTCCGTGCCCTGCATGTTCTCGCACCTGGGCAAAGAGGGCTTCGAGGGCCGCAAGTTCGAATACGGAAACCTGCTCGACGTGCTGCAGCACGCCGGTCTGGGCGTGGACTGGCTGGACAACCAGGCCGGGTGCAAAGGGGTGTGCAACCGCGTTTCCCACGCCCAGGCCGACCAGATCGCCAACGCTGGCGCCGTACGCCAGTGGTGCAAGGACGATGAATGCCTGGACCAGATCATGGTGGACTTGCTCGACCAGCGCCTGAGCGCCCTGCAGCAGGTGGGCCAGCGCCAGGGCGCGGTGCTGGTGCTGCACCAGATGGGCAGCCATGGCCCGGCCTACCACCGCCGCTCGGCCCCGGGCCACAAGCGCTTCACGCCGGAGTGCGCCACCCATGTCACCTCGGACTGCAGCCGCGGCGAACTGGTCAATGTGTACGACAACAGCATTGTGGAAACCGACCACTTCGTCAGCCGCACCATCGACTGGCTCACAACAAAGCAAGACCGTTTTGACACCGGGCTGATCTACCTGTCCGACCACGGCGAATCCCTGGGCGAAAACGGCCTGTACCTGCACGGCCTGCCCTATGTGATTGCGCCCGATGTGCAAAAGCACGTGCCCTGGGTGCTGTGGCCCGGCACGCTGCTGGAGCGCACGCAGGTGGCCGAGCGCTGCCTGCGCGCAGGCACCGATGCGCCACTGACGCACGACAACTTCTACCACACGGTGCTGGGCCTGCTCGACGTGCGCAGCCACACCTACCAGGCCCCGCTGGATGCGTTTGCCCGCTGCCGCGCGGACTCCCATCGCGAGGGCGCGTAACATCGTGGCCTCCAGACCATTGCCTTTGCAGGCCGCCCCGTTGGTGCCAGCCCCCCGCCAGAACGACACCCCCATCCCCGCCAACCCGCAAAAGCAGCGCACGGGATGGAGCCGCCTGTGGCACGCCACCGGCTACTCGGTGCAGGGCCTGCGCACAGGCTGGCAACAAGCCGCCTTCCGGCAGGAAGCCTGCCTGGCAGCCGTGCTGCTGCCCAGCGCATTCTGGCTGGGCCAAACTTGGCTGGAGGTCTTTGTGCTGGCCTTCACGGTGGTGTTCGTGCTGGTTACGGAGCTGCTCAACAGCGCTGTCGAAGCCACCGTCGACCGGGTGGGCCTCGAATGGCACGCACTGGCCAAGCAGGCCAAAGACCTGGGAAGCGCCGCCGTGCTGCTGGCCCTGCTGCTGTGCGCAGGCACCTGGGGCTGGGCCTTGTGGGTGCGGCTGGCGGTGTGACGCGCCGCAGACGCGGCGGTGCAAGGGAAAGGGCAGCGGACTGACGCACAATACGGCCACGTCCTCTCCTTTCTGACCTCAGAACCGCCTGTCGTGCCACGCTCCATTCCCCTGGCCCACACCCTGATCCGGCCCCTGGCCCTGCCCGACCTGCCCGGCCTGCTGGAAGTGCAGCGCGCCTGCTACGGCGACGGCTACGTGGAGAGCGCCGAGGTGTTCGCCCAGCGCATTGCCTGCCCGGCGCAGTGCTCCCTGGTATTGGAGGCGCAGGGCCGGGTGCTGGCCTACCTGGCGGCCTACGATTCGGTGCAGGGCAAGGTCACGCGGCTGCACGGCGACTTTGAACTGCAACCCCAGCCCGACACCTTGTACCTGCACGATCTGGCCGTGCTGCCCGAACTGGGCGGCCAGGGCGTGGCGGCGCGGCTGTTGCACACGCTATGGCAAGGCGCGCAAAGCCGGGGGCTGCAGCGCGCGGCCCTGGTGTCGGTGCAGGGCTCGCAGGGCTTCTGGCAGCACCACGGTTACGCCGCCTACACCCTGCAGGACGCTGCCCAGCGCGAGCGCCTGAGCGCCTATGGGCGCGATGCGGTGTACATGATGCGGCGCCTGGACGGATCGAACCTGTAGTTCACCCCCCGCGCACCAGCGCCATGACCTTGCCTGCGTCCAGCGTGGCAGCGCGCTCGCGGATTTGCGGCAGGTACTGGGTCTGCATCTGGCGTGCGGGTGCCAGCAGGTCTTCGTAGGTCGAGCGCAGCAGGGCCGCATCCATCACGCGGCCACCGGCGTAGTAGCGCTTGGCCAGCTGGCCCAGCGCATAGGTGGTAGCAAACGAGAAGGCCATGCCCGTGGCTGCGCCGCCCACCTTGCCCATGGTCTTGCCCAGCGCCTTGCCCACCAGGCCGCCCAGCAGCTTGCGGCCGAATTGCTCGATGTACTGCGAGGTCATGCCAATGCCTGCGGTGGCCAGAAACTCCTTGATGTGTCCCTGGTCCAGCGCCACACCGTGCGCCTGGCCAATGCGGTACACCAGGCGCATCTGCAAGGGGATGATGGCCATGGAGGCCCAGGACTGGGGCAGCAGTTCGAGTGCGCCATTGAGGATGGCAGCGTTCAGAATGGTCTGGTCAAGCTGGGCGGCCTGGGCCATGTCGGGCGCGCTGGCAGCGGCAGGCGCCACGCTGGCCTGCGCGGCGGCCACCGCATCGGCCTGGGCCTCGAAGTCGCGCAGCCCGGCGTCCTGCGCCAGCCCCAGCGCGCTGCGCAGATCGGCCAGAAAGCGCCGCTCTGCGGCGCTCTGACTGCCGTCTGCATCGCACACGCACACGGCCATTTCGTAGGCCAGCTGGCGGTGCGCGGGGTCGGTGAGCGCAGCCACCGCGCCCTGCACCGTCACGCGCTGGAGCAACACGTCCTGGTACAGGGTGGCCAGGGGGCGCCCTCCCTGGTCGTCGCTCAGCGATTCGGCGATGCGCCGGATGGCTTCGCGCTCGCTGTCGGCCTTGTGGCCATCGGCAAATGCGGCGAACAGGGCCAGGGTAAGCAGGGCGTTGCGGGAGTCTTGTTGCATGCCAGTCCTTTGGGCGGTGGTGAAATCAGCGGCGCTGCGCAACGGCACCGATGCGCAGCGCGATTCCTGTGCTCGGAGTGCACACAGGGCATGGCAGTTCCCTGTCATCCTTGCTGGCGATAATGCCGGCCATGCCAAACCGCTGGAAACCCAACGTCACCGTGGCCGCCCTGATCGAACGCGACGGGCATTTTCTGCTGGTGGAGGAAGACACCTCTGACGGCCTGCGCCTGAACAACCCGGCCGGACACCTGGACCCGGGCGAGTCGCCCATTCAGGCCTGCGTGCGCGAGGTGCTGGAAGAAACCGCGCACGACTTCACGCCCACGGCCGTGGTGGGGGTGTACCTCAACCGCTTTCGGCGCACGCGCACGGGCGACGACATCACCTACCTGCGCTTTGCGTTTGCAGGGCAGCTGGGCACGCACCACGGCTGGCGCGCGCTGGACGAGGGCATTGTGCGCACCGTGTGGATGACGCCCGAGGAAATCCGCGCCACGCGCGACCGCCACCGCAGCCCGCTGCTGCTGCGCTGCCTGGAAGACTACCTGGCAGGCCAGCGCTTTGCGCTGAGCCTGGTGCACACCGACGCCAGCGTGCTGCAGCCCAACGGCTGATTACTGTGCCCCCTTTGCCACCTGCGGAATGAGCCGGTGGTAAAAGCGGATGGCCTCGGCGTAGTTCTGCACGCTCAGGCGCTCGTTGGTGCCGTGAAAACGCTTGAGGTCTTCCGCGTTGGCCCGGATGGGCGAGAACTTGAAGACATGGTCGCTGATGGCACCGTAGTGGATCGAATCCGTGCCTGCCACCATCAGGCCCGGCGCCACCAGGGCGTCGGGAAAGACCTCGCGGATGGTCTGTTGCAGCACCCGGTACTGGGCCGAGTCGGTGGGTGCCACCTTGGACGCCTCGACCGCACCCGGCAGGGCGAACAGCTCGAAGCGCTCTGGCGGCGCCGCCTGCGACACCTGGTTGCGCATGTGCTGCAACACGCCCTCCTGGGTGTCGCCGGGCAGGATGCGGAAGTTGACCGTGGCCTCGGCGCGGCCGGGCAGCACGTTCTCCTTGTTGCCCGCGTTGACGATGGTGAGCGCCGTGGTGGTGCGCAGCATGGCATTGGTGCTGGCCGCGCCTTCGAGCTGCTTTTGCACCAGCGGGCCAAACAACCACAGGTTGGACAGCGCCACGCGCGAAAACCCGCCCATCTCGGGCGCCAGGGTGTCGAACATTTCGGCCGCCACACCACGGATGCCGCCGGGCAGTTGCTCGTCTTCCAGCCGCTTGAGCGCCGCGCTGAGCATGGCAATGGCACTGGTGCCCTTCGGGGGCGGCATGGACGAATGCCCCGGTGTGGCCGACAGGCGCAGCACCACCGACATGTAGCCTTTCTCAGCCACGCCGATCAGCGCGGCGGGCCGCGCCAGCCCGGGCATCACGCCGTCGAGCACGAGCAGGCCCTCGTCGAGCACAAAGTCGAGCTGCACGCCACGCGACTGCAGCAGCGCCGCGATCTGCGCCGCACCGCGCTGGCCGCCCACCTCCTCGTCGGCGCCATAGGCCAGGTACAGCGTGCGCGGCGGCTGGTAGCCCTGGGCCAGCAGCATCTCCACCGCCTCCAGTTGCGACAGCAGGTTGCCCTTGTCGTCCCAGGCGCCCCGCCCCCAGATGTGGCCGTCCTTCACCGCGCCCGAGAACGGCGGCACCGCCCAGTCGCCCTCGGTGCCAGGGGCGATGGGCACCACGTCCTGGTGCGCCAGCAGCGCCACGGGCTTGGCCTGCGGGTCGGTGCCCTTCCAGGTGTAGAGCAGGCTCAAGCCCCCGACCACTTCGCGCTGCAGTTGGGCGTGCACTCTGGGAAACTGCTGCGCCAGCAAGGCATGCAGGGCCTGGAACTGGTCGGCGCTGAGCTGCGCATCGTCGCGCGAGGAAATGGTGGGCAAACGCACCGCCGCGCCCAGGCGCTGGGCGGCCCCAGCCTCGTCCACCGCCACCGGCGCCAGCGGCTCCACCGGCAACTGGCGCGTGCCCTTGCGCAGCGTGTTGACGGCCAGCACAGCGGCCAGCAGCAGGAAGAGGGCCAGCAGGGCCCCGAGAATCTTCTTGGTCATGGGTGCGTCTCCTATCGTCTGCGGCAGGTGTGCGTGCGCCACCACAGGTGTTACCGAATGCTACGCGGCACCGGCGCACTCGCGCAATGGCAATACCGCCAGCAACCGGGGCGAAATCGCCATGGCGGCCACCCTGGCGATAATTGGCACCATGAACAAGCACCGCGTCGTGGTGGGCCTCAGTGGCGGCGTGGATTCGGCCGTGACCGCCCACCTTCTCAAGCAACAGGGCCACGAGGTGGTCGGCATCTTCATGAAGAACTGGGAAGATGACGACGACAGTGAATACTGCTCGTCCAACGTCGATTTCGTGGACGCCGCCGCCGTGGCCGACGTGATCGGCATCGAGATCGAGCACGTCAACTTCGCCGCCGAGTACAAGGACCGCGTGTTTGCCGAGTTCCTGCGCGAATACCAGGCCGGGCGCACGCCCAACCCCGACGTGCTGTGCAACGCCGAAATCAAGTTCAAGGCCTTCCTGGACCACGCCATGCGCCTGGGCGCCGAGAAGATTGCCACCGGGCATTACGCGCGCGTGCGCCAGAACGCCACGACCGGATTGTTCGAACTGCTCAAGGGCCTGGACCCGTCCAAGGACCAAAGCTACTTTCTGCACCGCCTGAACCAGGCACAGCTTTCGAAAACGCTCTTCCCCGTGGGCGAGCTGCACAAGACCGAGGTGCGCCGCATTGCCGCTGAAATTGGCCTGCCCAACGCGAAGAAGAAGGATTCGACCGGCATCTGCTTCATCGGCGAGCGGCCGTTCCGCGAATTCCTCAACCGCTACATCAGCCACGCGCCCGGCCCCATGCTGGACGACAGAGGGCGCAAACTGGGCCAGCATGTGGGCCTGAGTTTCTACACCCTGGGCCAGCGCCAGGGCCTGGGCATTGGCGGCGTGAAGGAAAAGGGCGTACAGCGCGGCGGTGGTTCGCACGAGCCCTGGTTCGTGGCGCGCAAGGACCTGGAGAAAAACACGCTGCGCGTGGTGCAGGGGCATGACCACCCCTGGCTGCTGTCGCACCGGCTGGTGGCGCAGGACCTGAGCTGGTGCGCGGGCCACGCCCCCGCGCCCGGCGCCTACGCCGCCAAGACGCGCTACCGCCAGCAGGACGCCGCCTGCACGCTGGAGACCACCCCCGGCGGGGTGGCCCTGCAATTCCCCGAAGCCCAATGGGCCGTGACCCCGGGCCAGAGCGCGGTGCTCTACGACGGCGAAGTGTGCCTGGGGGGCGGGGTGATTGCGGCGGTGGATACGCCGTTTTGAATGCTTTTGGCCTCTAGCGCTTATCAATCAAGCGTTAATAGCTATCTTTTCGATAGCATTTAATACCCTGACCGCAGGTTGTGCCGTCAGGGCCTGGGCATCAGAACGGAATGTCGTCGTCCATGTCCTCGAAGCCCGAGGACGCGCGCGGCGCCTGGGCGGCGGGGGCCGGGGCCGGACGGGCTGCAGGCGCAGGCGCCGGGCGCTGCGCAGGC
>JAKLLE010000086.1 GCA_023150295.1 Giesbergeria sp.
CTATGTGGCGCTGTACAACCACCAGTTACCCCAGTCCGCTTTGAAGAGCAAAACACCCATGCAGGCCATGAAGGAGTGGCACCACTCTCATCCGCACTTGTTCAAGAGGCGGCCCTATGATCGTCCGGGATGTGACACCTGGTCAAGTCGGGCGGCCGCGATAGCAGCTGGCTGGCGGCGCCACAGCGCTCTCGTGTGCGCCGCCCTCGCAAGGCATGATGCCTACCCTTGGCGGCCCAGCAAGCGCACCGCCTCGGGCAGCGAATCCACCTGCGGCAGAAAATGGTCGATGGTGGCGCCCAGCGCCACGGCGCACAGCAGCGCGCCCAGCAGGGGCTTCCAAGTCAGGCGCACGGCGGCGCTGAGCCAGCCTGCGCGCTCCACGCCCATGGCCACGCGGGCAGTGGCCACCGAGAACGCCAGCTCCACGGCCACGGCCAGCAGCACGTCCCAGCCAAAGAACAGCAGCGCCAGCGAGCCCGCGCCCATGACCAGCAGCGCGACGATGGCAAAAATGGCCACCACCGGCACCACCACCACGGCACCTTCGTCGGCGCTGCCCAGGCCGTCGAGCGCGCCCCCGGCCAGGTCGCCCAGGCCCTGGGCGGCGCCGTCCAGCGCGCCCGACGTGTCGCCCCCGCCCGAGGGCATGGAAACGTTGGGGCGCACACGGGTGGCCGAGCGGGCCAGGTCCACCACATCCAGCGCAATATCGCCCGCATCGATGGCGTCGCCCGCATCCAGGCCGCTGTCCTTGTCATGGCCCTCGGGCTGCACCAGCCAGGCGGCCCACAGGCGCAGCACCAGCAGGTACACCAGGTAGCCCACCGTGAGCGTGACCGCGTAGCGCACCGAGAGCTGGTGCACGCCCAGCGTCTTTTGCAGCCATGCCGCCACCAGCATGCCCAGCAGCGTGAGGCTGCCGATGCACAGCCCATGCCAGCGCAGGCTGTGGCGCTGCTGCAGCGTATGCGCCATCTGTTCGCGTTCGGTCAGGCGCAGGGTGCGCCAGCCGCTGCGCTGGGGCTTTGCGGGGCGCTTCATGCGCCGCCTTCCACCACCACGGGCACGCGCTGGGCCAGCGCGCACATCAGTTCGTAGCCTATGGTGCCTGCCGCCTGGGCCACCTCGTCGATGGGCAGCACCGTGCCCTGCCGCGAGCGGCCCCACAGGGTGACTTCGCTGCCCATGCCGACCTCCAGGCCCGCAGCGCGCAGCGGTGTGAGGTCCACGGCCAGCATGTCCATGCTCACGCGGCCCACGGTGCGGGTGCGCACGCCGTCCACCAGCACGGGTGTGCCGGTGCCGCAGTGGCGCGGGTAGCCGTCGGCGTAGCCGCAGGCGGCCACGCCCAGGGCCATGGGGCTGTCGGCGGTGAAGGAGGAGCCGTAGCCCACGGTATCGCCGGGCTGCAGCTCCTGCACCGCCAGCAACCGGGTGGACAGGGTCATGCCGGGTTGCAGGTCCCAGTCTGCGCTGCGGCGCTCGGGGTGGTCGGGCGCGCTGCCGTACAGCAGGATGCCTGCGCGCACCCAGTCGGCGCGCACCTGGGCGTCCTGCGCGTGGCGCAGCGTGGCGGCGCTGTTGCACAGGCTGCGCTCGCCGGGCAGGTCGCGCGTGGCCAGGGCAAAGGCGGCCCTCTGGTGGGCGATGCCGCGCGGCCCGTCGGCGTCGGAAAAATGCGTCATGAGCGAGATTTCCTCCACCTGCGGCAGCGCGTTCAGGCGCGCCCAGGCGGCACGGTAGCGCTCGGGCGGGAAGCCCAGGCGGTTCATGCCCGAGTTCATCTTGAGGAACACGCGGTGCGGCACCTGCGTCTTGTGGGCGGCCAGCCAGTCGATTTGGGCGTCGCAGTGCACGGCGTGCCACAGGCCCAGGCGCGAGCACAGTTCCAGGTCGCGCGGTTCGAACACGCCTTCGAGCAGCAGGATGGGGCCGCGCCAGCCCAGGTGGCGGATGCGCTCGGCCTCCTGCAGGTCCAGCAGGGCAAAGCCGTCGGCGGCGCGCAAGGCCTCGAACACGCGTTCGATGCCGTGCCCATAGGCATTGGCCTTGACCACGGCCCAGACGCGCGCATCGGGTGCGGCCTGCTGGGCCCGTGCCAGGTTGTGCTGCAGTGCAGCGGTGTGGATGGTGGCAAGGATGGGGCGGGGCATGGCGGCAGGGGCGGGCTTTGATCGTGAACAGGCTCTGGGGATTCTGGCACCAGGGCGCTGGAATCCGCGTGTTATAACCGCCTGTCACAATTTCAGGCGCCCCGATTTAATCTGCCATCAGCCCCGCTGATGGCTGCCCCCAGCCCCCCGATGAAGCGCGGTTTCTACACCATCATGTCGGCGCAGTTTTTCAGCTCGCTGGCCGACAACGCATTGTTTGTGGCGGCGGTGGAATTGCTGCGCACCGGCGGCGCCCCCGAGTGGCAGCGTGCCGCGCTGGTGCCCATGTTCGCCCTGTTCTACGTGGTGCTGGCGCCCTTTGTGGGTGCGTTTGCCGATGCGCTGCCCAAGGGCAAGGTCATGTTCGTCAGCAACGCCATCAAGGTGGTGGGTTGCCTGCTGATGCTGTCCGGCCTGCACCCGCTGTTGGCCTACGCCGTGGTGGGCCTGGGCGCAGCGGCGTATTCCCCGGCCAAGTACGGCATCCTGACCGAGTTGTTGCCGCCCTCTCAGCTGGTCAAGGCCAATGGCTGGATCGAGGGGCTGACCATTGCCTCCATCATCCTGGGCGTGCTGCTGGGCGGGCAGCTGGTGGGGCCGGTGGTGTCGGCGCACCTGTTGGCGCTGGACGTGCCAGGGGTCCACCTGGTGGACACGGCGGCCGAATCGGCCATCCTGTCGCTGGTGCTGGTGTATGCGCTGGCGGCCTGGTTCAACACCTGCATCCCCCACACCGGGGTGGAGATGCGCCCCATGCGGCACGACCCCGCGCGCAGCGTTCTGGCCAATGCGCTGGAGCTGCTGCCCGACTTCTGGCGCTGCAACCGCCGCCTCTGGAACGACCGACTGGGCCAGATCTCGCTGGCTACCACCACGTTGTTCTGGGGTGTGTCGGGCAACCTGCGCTACATCGTGCTCGCCTGGAGCGCTGCTGCGCTGGGCTACAGCACCACCCAAGCCTCGGCGCTGGTGGGGGTGGTGGCCATTGGCACGGCGGTGGGTGCGGTGGTGGCGTCCATGCACATGCGGCTGGACCTGGCCACACGCGTCATGCCCCTGGGCGTTGCCATGGGGCTGCTGGTCATTCTGATGAACTTCATCGACAACGTCTGGCTGGCCGTGCCTTTTTTGATTGCGCTGGGCGGGCTGGGCGGCTTCCTGGTGGTGCCCATGAACGCGCTGCTGCAGCACCGGGGGCACAACCTCATGGGCGCGGGGCGGTCCATTGCGGTGCAAAACTTCAACGAGCAGGCATGCATCCTGGGGTTGGGGGCGTTCTACAGCCTGTCCACTCTGCTGGGGCTGTCGGCCTTTGGTGCCATCACGGCGTTTGGCGTGGTGGTGGCAGGCACCATGTGGCTGATCCAGCTCTGGCATGTGCACAACTGCCGCCACCACCGCGAGGAACTGGAGCACCTGCTGCAGATCGCCCGGCAGGATACGCACCACTGATGCTATAAAATTGATAGCTTCTTGCGCTTGATGGACGGGCGCTGGAGGCCAATTTTATGCAAAAAGTGCGATGCAGGCCTCGTTCCAGTCGTGCCCATCCTGCGACCAGGGCCCCACGCCGGGCGGCGGAAACCCGCTGCGGCAATAGCCCTGCTGCGCTTCAAAGTCGAACACCGCGTGCGGGTAGTCGTTGATGAGCAGCACCGCCTTGCGGCAGTCGGCCGCCCAGCCGATCTTGACCGTGGAGGGCTGCGCCCGGTCGGTCACGCTCTGCACATCGTAGATGTGCACCGCGTCCTGGATGGGCTGGCTGGCCAGGGCCCGGTCCAGCGCATAGAAGTAGCCTGTCTCGCCATCGTCCTCGAACACCGCGCTGAAGTGTCCTTGGGGCGCAACCCCTTCGATGGTCACAGGTTGGCCGACAAAGATTTGCCGCTGGGCGGCGACGTGGATGGGCATGGTGCGTGCGGACGGGAAAGGTATGCAAAGGTACCACGCCTGTGGGGTGTATCCAGGCTTGGAGCGCAGGAATCCACAGGCGCTTGAGCGCCTGCAGCGCGGTACGGCTAGCATGCGGGTCTTTCCACTGCACAGGTGCCCACCATGCCCACGGTTTACGACTTCGACGCCCAGACCATCGACGGCCGCACCGTCCCGCTGCGCCAGTACGAAGGCAAGGTGCTGCTCATCGTCAACACCGCCAGTGCCTGCGGCTTCACACCGCAGTTTGCCGGGCTGGAAGAACTGCACCAGCGCTACGGCGACCAGGGTCTGGTGGTGCTGGGCTTTCCGTGCAACCAGTTTGCTGGCCAGGACCCCGGCAGCAACGACGAGATCGCCAGCTTCTGCCAGCTCAACTACGGCGTGAGCTTTCCGATGATGGCCAAGGTCGATGTCAACGGCGCCCGGGCCAGCCCGCTGTACCGCTGGCTGTGCGCCGAGGCCCCCGGCCTGCTGGGCAGCAAGGCCATCAAGTGGAACTTCACCAAATTCCTGGTGGGCAAGGACGGCCAGGTCATCCGGCGCTACGCCCCACAAGACACGCCCGCCAAGCTGGCGGACGACGTGGAGGCCGCGCTCCAGGCGTGATGCCTCTCCCCGGGAAAATCCCCGGGTCCATGGCCTTTCGGTACAAGGCCGCGCGCGGTGTGATTCCTAGACTTGGTTTGCCTTCCTTGTGGTGCCGCCCTTGCCGGGCGCCCACTGTGCAAAACCAACCAGGAGACCTGCCGTGCACCCATCCGCCCCCCACTCCACCCCACGCCGCGCCCTGTGGCGCCTTGGCAGCTACCTTGTCGCAGGCATGGCCCTGCTGGGCGCGCTGTCGGCGCAGGCGCAAACCACCTTCACCACCACCTACCGCAACGGCAGTACCTACAACATCTACGGCAAGGAGCCCAGCGCCGCAGGCAAGTACCCGGTGTACGTGCACATTGGCGGCACGGGCGAGGCTTACGACGGCGCCTGGGCCAAGGCCGCCATCGACGCCGCCGTGGCGCGCGGCTTTGTGGCGGCCACGGTGCAGTACGCCAACGCCTCGTTCGGCAGTTGCTCCACCATCAGTGGCCGCGCCAAGGGCATCTTCAATGCGGCCAGCACCAGCAGCGCCATCGCCAAGCTGTGCGCGCGCGGCAAGGCCGATTGCTCCAAGGGCATCGTCACCGGCGGCCTGAGCCAGGGCTCCATCATCTCGGTGCTGGCCAAGAACTACGACAGCCGGGTGCAGGCTTCCATGGGCCAGGGCACGGGCTCGACCTACACCGTGGCCTACAACCTGGAGTCGTGCATGGCCAACGGCAAGCACGCCCAACCGGGCGAGCGCATCCGCATCATCAACGGCGAGCGCGACATGTTCGTGGGCGGCACCGAGGCCATCGCGCGCTCGCAGGCCGAGCTGGTCACCGGGCTCAAGTGCACCGGGCGGCAATCGTGCTTCCGCAGCAACGGCAGCGGCTGGTACATCGTCAAGGACCTGGAAGTGGCCGACCTCAATGCCGACCACTGCTTCATGGGCAACCTGGGCGCGCCCGGCGTGCAATGCTCGGGCATCCTGGGGGTGGACCCGTACTATGAATATGGCAACAACCAATGGGGCGTGAAGGCCACCATGGATTGGCTCAAGACATTCGTCAAACCCTGAGTCTCTGGCCCGCACCCTGGCGCTTTCCCTGTGGCGCCAGGGTGCGGGCTGCGTTGCAATGACGGTAGCAAGCGCCATGAAGCACTACGAACTATCCAGCCAGCCCCGCACGCCTTCGGTGCCGGCAGCGCGCACGGTCCCGTGGGTTCGGCGCTGGCCGCAGGCCGCTCTGGCGCTGGTGGCCCTGGGGGCGGTGCTGTGGGCGCTGTGGCCCGCGCAGCCACCCGCAGCGCTGCACACCCAGGCCAGCGCCCCGGTGGCCCAGGCGCAGCGCGCAGGCCAGGCCTGGCCGTTTGGGGCGGGCGCCCCCGTGACCGACGCTGCCGAGCCCGCCGCAGCCACCCACTCCCCCTGGGACCGCTTGCAGCCCGTGGCCGACGGGGACGAAACCGCGCAGGGCCCGGATCCGCGCACGCTCAACGCGGGCATCGCGCCTGAGCGCCTGTCGGTGCAACGCCGCCTGGCGGCCCAGGACTTTCTGGACCATGTGGTGCTGCAACCCGAACCCCGGGGCGGTTACATGGTGCAGGCCGTGCTGCCCGGCAGCGTGTACGCGCGCTCGGGCCTGAGGCCGGGCGACACCGTGTACACGCTGGACCTGCCAGACCAGCCGCCGGTGGAGGAAAGCAACATGGTGGCCCTGACGAGCGTGCACGAACTGGCCTTTCAGGTGGTGCGCAACGGGGCGCTGGTGCGCCTGTCGGTACGCTTGAACGAGGAGGTCGCCAGCGATGGCCAGGGCTGAGCTGCCGCCCGCGCGCTCGGTCTGGACCGCGGCGCCCGCAGGCCAGCCCCAGGCGTGCGTGCGCCTGCTGGGAGACGCCATCGTGTTTGCCTGCCCCGGCATGCGCAACACCACCCAGCGCCACGCCGCCACGCTGCTGTGCAGCACCGACGGCCAGACCCTGCAGGCCCGCTGCCAGGGCCACACGGTGCAAGCCCCGGCGCTGCTCATTGCGCCCATGGCGTGCAAGACCGTGGATGCCCTGGACCGGCCGCTGCTGCTCATCGACCTGGAGCCCGGCCACCCCCACTACCGCCACTTCCAGGCCCTGGCAGCGCCCGGCGTGCAGGCACTGCAGGGTGCGCCATGCGCTGCGCTGCAAGACCTGGGGCGCGCCTTTGCCGCAGGCAGATTGCAGGGCCAGGCCGTGGACGCCCAGGTGCGCGAGGCCGTGGCTGCCGTGGCGCACCAGTTGCCGCAGCCCAAGCCGCTGGACCCGCGCGTGCGCAAGCTCATGTGCCTGCTCGACGAAGACCCCGGCGCCGCGCTGGAACGCCTGGCGCCGTCATTGGGTCTGTCGGCGCACCACGCCTCGCGCCTGTTCCACCAGGGGCTGGGCCTGCCGCTGCGGCGCTATGCGCTGTCCATCAAAATCCGGGCGGCCGCCAGCTTCATGGGCAGCGGTCTGTCCCTCACGCAGATCGCGCAGGCGGCAGGTTTTGTCGATTCGGCCCACTTTGCCAAGGTCTGGGCGCAGAACTACGGCGCGGCGCCCTCGCGTTTTTTTGACACCGCCAGCACGCACATCGACCAGACCGACCAGCCCGACTGGCTGCTGTGGTACCTGGCCCAGCGCGACCGGGACCTGCCGCCCCCGGCGCCCGGCGCACAGACCCCCTGGGTGCACCGCCGCCGCACGCCGCGCCTGCGCACGGCGGCACCGGCGGCGTCCTGATGCCGATCGGCGGTAGGCCGCCTGGGTGAAAGCAGGGCCGTTGTCGTACGTCCTGTTACCGCTGACAACGCAGGCTTCATGTCGCGTACATATTCCAGCGCACGGGCCGGTGCACAGTGGGGCCACCGGCCCGCGCGGCCTTCTGTCAGGAGATGTGCCCATGACCTTGCAACGAATGGCCCTGTTCTGTGCCCTGGTGGCGGGTCTGGTGCCGCTGGCACAGGCGCAGGCCGCGCGTTACGGCGATGCCCCCCTGGCCACCGAGCGCCTGCGCACCCGGCTGGCCGAGCGTGTGCAGGAGCGGCGAGCCCCCCTGCCCCCGGATGTGCAAAAAATCGCCGACCTGCCCTACGGCCCCGACGCCCGCCAGCGCATGGACATCTACCGGCCCAGCACCAGCACGCCCGATCCCAGCGGTGCACGCGCGCCGGTGGTGTTCATGGTGCATGGCGGCGGCTGGCGCAACGGGGACAAGGCCATGCCCAGCGTGGTGCAGAACAAGGTCGCCCGCTGGGTGCCGCGCGGGCTGATCGTGGTGTCGGTGAACTACCGCCTGCTGCCCGACACCCCCGTGGCCCAGCAGGCCCAGGACGTGGCCCAGGCCCTGGCCACCGCGCAGCAACAGGCAGCGCAGTGGGGCGGTGACGCGGGGCGCTTCATTCTCATGGGTCACTCGGCCGGTGCGCACCTGGTGTCGCTCATCAACGCCCAGCCTGCACTGGCCCAGCGCCTGGGGGCCTGGCCCTGGCTGGGCACAGTGGCGCTGGACAGCGCCGTGCTCAACGTGCCGCAGTTCATGCGCGCGCCGCACATGCCGCTGTACGACGACGCCTTCGGCACCAACCCGGTGTACTGGCACGCCCTGTCGCCCTTCCACCAGTGGGTGAGCGGCGCGCCGCCGTACCAGTTCGTCTGCTCCACCGAGCGGCCCGACCAGCCCTGCCTGCAAGCCGAGGCCATGGCCCGGCACGTGCACACCCAGGGCGGCCGCGCCGAGGTGCTGCCCCAGCCCCTGACGCACGGCGAAATCAACGCCGAGCTGGGCTTGGACAGCGACTACACCCGTGCGGTGGAGGGCTTCATGGCCTCGCTGGATGCGGTGGTGGCGCAGAAGCTGGGGCGATAAACGCTATCAATATAATAGCTGCTAGCGCTTTATCTGCAGGCGCTAGAGCCCCATTTGACTCAAACTTTCTGTCCTGCCAGATACGGCGCCAGGTACCGCCCCGTATGGCTGGCCGGATGGGCTGCCACTTCCTCCGGCGTGCCCTGTGCCACCACGGTGCCGCCGCCCGCGCCGCCCTCGGGGCCCATGTCGATGAGCCAGTCTGCCGTCTTGATGACGTCGAGGTTGTGCTCGATGACGACGATGGTGTTGCCCGCGTCGCGCAGTTGGTGCAGCACCTTGAGCAGCAGGTCGATGTCGGCAAAGTGCAGGCCGGTGGTGGGTTCGTCCAGGATGTAGAGCGTGCGGCCGGTGTCGCGCTTGCTCAACTCCTGCGCCAGCTTCACACGCTGGGCCTCGCCGCCCGAGAGCGTGGTCGCGCTCTGGCCCAGGCGGATGTAGCTCAGGCCGACCTGAAGCAGCGTTTGCAGCTTGCGCGCGATGGATGGCACGTCCTGGAAGAAGGCTGCGGCGTCTTCCACCGTCAGGTCGAGGATCTGGGCAATGTTCCGGCCCTTCCACTGCACCTCCAGCGTCTCGCGGTTGTAGCGTTGGCCGTGGCACACGTCGCAGGGCACGTACACGTCGGGCAGGAAGTGCATTTCCACCTTCACCATGCCGTCGCCCTGGCAGGCTTCGCAGCGCCCGCCCGCCACGTTGAAGGAAAAGCGCCCCGGGCCGTAGCCACGCTCGCGGGCGGTGTTGACCTCGGCCATCAGCTCGCGGATGGGCGTGAACAGGCCGGTGTAGGTGGCCGGGTTGCTGCGCGGCGTGCGGCCGATGGGCGACTGGTCCACGTTGATGACCTTGTCGAAATATTCAATGCCCTCGATCGCCTCGTGCGGCGCCGGTTCGTCGTGCGCGCGGTAGAGCTGGCGCGCCACGGCCTTGTGCAGCGTGTCGTTGACCAGCGTGCTCTTGCCCGAGCCCGACACGCCCGTCACGCAGGTGAGCAGCCCCACGGGGAAGTCCACGCTCACGTTCTGGAGGTTGTTGCCCGTGGCGCCCAGCACGCGCAGCGCCTGCAGCGGACCCTGGCGCGCCTCGTGTTCGGCCATGCGCTCGGCGCGCTTGCGGCTGGCCTCGCTGACCGGGAAGCGTGACTTGGGCTTGGCCTCGGGTGCCGGGGCGGCCACCACCGGCAGCCAGGGCGTGCGCCGCGCAGGCACGGCAATGCGCCGGGTGCCCGCAAGGTACTGCCCGGTGAGCGACTGCGGGTGCTGGCGCACGGCCTCGAAGCTGCCCTGCGCCACCACGCGCCCGCCGTGCACGCCAGCGCCTGGGCCCATGTCGATGACTTCGTCGGCCGCGCGCATCATGTCTTCGTCGTGCTCGACCACGATCACGCTGTTGCCGATGTCGCGCAGGTGTTTGAGCGTGGCGATCAGGCGGTCGTTGTCGCGCTGGTGCAGGCCGATGCTGGGCTCGTCCAGCACGTACATCACGCCCGTGAGGCCCGATCCGATCTGGCTCGCCAGGCGGATGCGCTGGGCCTCGCCGCCGCTGAGCGTCTCGGCGCTGCGGTCCAGGCTCAGGTAGGTCAGGCCCACGTCGTTGAGAAAGCGCAGCCGCGCGCTGATCTCGCGCACCACCTTGTCGGCGATCTCGGCCTTGGCGCCGCTGAGCTGCAACTGCTCGAACCAGGTTTGCGCGTCCAGCAGCGTGAGGTGGCTCACCTCGTGCAGCGTGCGCGCCTGGGCACCCTCGCCCACGCGCACATGGCGCGCCTCGCGGCGCAGGCGCGTGCCCTGGCAGTCGGGGCAGGACTGGGTGCTGCGAAAGCGGGCCAGGTCCTCGCGCACCACGACCGAGTCCGTCTCGCGGTAGCGCCGCGCCATGTTGGGCAGGATGCCCTCGAAGGGGTGCTGCTTGACGATGGCCTTGCCCTTCTGGGCGCCGCTGTCCAGGATGTAGCGGAACGCAATGTCCTCGGCGCCCGAGCCGTGCAGCACCACGTCCTGCACCCTGGCGGGCAGCGACTCGAACGGCGCCTCCACGTCAAAGCCATAGTGCGCGCCCAGACTCTCCAGCATGGCGAAGTAGTAGCCGTTGCGCCGGTCCCAGCCCTTGATGGCGCCGCTGGCCAGGCTCAGGGACGGAAAGGCCACCACGCGCGCGGGGTCGAACACCTCCTGCTGGCCGATGCCGTCGCAACTGGGGCAGGCGCCCTGGGGCGAGTTGAACGAGAACAGGCGCGGCTCCAGCTCGCCCAGCGCATAGCTGCACACCGGGCAGGCAAAGCGCGAGGAGAACAGGTGTTCCTGGCCCGAATCCATCTCCAGCGCCAGCACGCGGCCGTGGCCCTCGGTGGCACCCACGCGCAGCGCCGCCTCAAAGCTTTCGGCCAGGCGCTGCTGCAGATCGTGGCGCACTTTCACACGGTCCACCACCACGTCGATGTCGTGCTTCTCGGTCTTTTTGAGCGGCGGCAGGTTTCCGTGTTCGTAGATCTGACCGTCCACCCGAAAGCGCACGTAGCCCAGCGCCTGCATCTGCGCAAACAGCTCGGTGAACTCGCCCTTCTTGCCACGCGCCAGCGGGCCCAGGATCATCAGCCGGGTGTCCTCGGGCAGGGCCAGCACCGCATCCACCATCTGGCTCACGGTCTGCGAACTCAGCGGCAGGCCATGGTCGGGGCAGAAGGGCGTGCCCGCGCGCGCAAACAGCAGGCGCAGGTAGTCGTGGATCTCGGTCACCGTGCCCACGGTGGAGCGCGGGTTGTGGCTGGTGGCCTTTTGCTCGATGCTGATCGCGGGCGAGAGACCCTCGATCAGGTCCACATCGGGCTTGTCCAGCCGCCCCAGAAACTGCCGCGCATAGGCCGAGAGGCTCTCCACGTAGCGGCGCTGCCCCTCGGCATACAGCGTGTCGAACGCCAGGCTGGACTTGCCCGAACCCGACAGTCCGGTGATCACCACCAGCTGGTTGCGCGGAATGTCCAGGTCGACGTTCTTGAGGTTGTGCGTGCGCGCCCCGCGGATGCAGATGTGCGCCTGCGCGCGCAGCGCCTGAGCCAGCGGCCGCCCGGCCTCCAGCGAGGCGGGGTCTTGGGGCGGGGAATGGGGGGGCAACAGGGTCACGGCAGGGAGCGCGGCGCGCCAGAAGGGCAACTCTCCATGATAGCCAAAAGGGCTCTGGGCGGTGGACGCCACCCTTGCCGCGCTGGATCGCGGACAATCAGGGTTTTTACCAGCGCCGCCAAGCCTGCACTGGCGGCCCATTCTCTGCGTGCCCGAATCCACCGTGTCCTCGCCCGCTTCTCCGACCGCAGCCCCGGCCGCACCGGGGCGCCCGCATGACAGTGCCACCACCATGACCGCGCAGGAGCGCCGCTCCAGCGTTAGCCTGGCGCTGATCTTTGCGCTGCGCATGTTCGGGCTGTTTCTGGTGCTGCCCGTCTTTGCGCTGGAGGCACGCAAGTACCCCGGTGGCGACGACCCGGCGCTTGTCGGCCTGGCCATGGGCATGTACGGGCTCACGCAGGCGTTCTTCCAGTTGCCGCTGGGCATGGCGTCCGACCGCTTCGGGCGCAAGCGCGTCATCGTCGCCGGGCTGCTGGTGTTTGCCGTGGGCAGCCTGTGGGCCGCATTGGCCAGCGATGTGATGGGCCTGCTGCTGGGCCGGGCGCTGCAGGGTGCGGGTGCCGTGTCCGCCGCCGTCACGGCGCTGCTGGCCGACCAGACGCGCGAGACCGTGCGCACCAAGGCCATGGCGCTGGTGGGCATCAGCATCGGGCTCATGTTTGCGCTGGCGCTGGTGGCGGCGCCACTGCTGGCGGCGCAGTTCGGTCTGGCGGGGCTGTTCTGGCTGACCTTTGCGCTCACCGTGGCGGGCATCGCCACGGTGCTGTGGGTGGTGCCGCCCGAGCAGCCCCGCAGCACGCACGGGCAGCCCGGCCGCCTGGCCGACGTGCTGCGCAACGCCGACCTGATGCGGGTGAACTTCGGCGTGTTTGTGCTGCACACCGTGCAGATGGCCATGTGGGTGGCCGTGCCCGCCATGCTGGTGCAGGCCGGTTTGCTCAAGGAGGCGCACTGGCAGGCCTACCTTCCCGCGCTGGTGCTGTCCATCATCGCCATGGGCGGCCTGCTGGCCATGGAGCGGCGCGGCCGCCTGCGCGCAGCCATGCTGCTGTCCATCGGCCTGATCCTGCTGGTGCAGGTGGGCCTGGGCGTGGTGGCGCTGGGTGGCGGCATGCCATCGCTGTGGGGCCTGGGGGCGCTGCTGTTCGTGTTCTTCTGCGGCTTCAACATGCTGGAGGCCACGCAGCCCAGCCTGGTCTCGCGCATGGCGCCCGGCAGCCTGCGCGGCGCAGCCCTGGGGGCCTACAACACCCTGCAGTCGCTGGGCCTGTTTGCGGGCGGCGCCCTGGGCGGTGCGCTGGCCAAATGGGCGGGCGCGCCCGGCCTGTTTGCCGCCACGGCCCTGCTGGCGACCCTGTGGCTGGCGCTGACCTGGCCCCTGCGGCCGGTGGGTCGGGCGGGGCACTGAAACGCCACCCCGCGCCGGGCCGCTTGCGGCACAATCGGGCGTTTGGCGCCGTGAGATACAGGCGGCGCCCATCCAACTTCGAGGTAGAGCAGCATGGCATCCGTGAACAAAGTCATCATCGTCGGCAACCTGGGGCGCGACCCCGAGATGCGCACCTTCCCCAGCGGCGACCAGGTGGCCAACGTGACCATTGCCACCACCGACAAGTGGAAGGACAAGCAAAGCGGCGAGATGCGCGAGGCCACCGAATGGCACCGTGTGGTCTTCAATGGCCGCCTGGCCGAGATCGTGGGCCAGTACCTGCGCAAAGGCTCCCAGGTCTATGTGGAAGGCAGCCTGCGTACGCGCAAGTGGACCGACCAGCAAACCGGCCAGGAGCGCTACGCCACCGAAATCCGTGCCGACACCATGCAGATGCTGGGCAGCCGCCAGGGCATGGGCGGCGGCGCCCAGGGCGGCGGCTATGACGATGGCGGCTACGGTGGCGATGCCGGCGGCTACGACCAGGCCCCGCGCCGCGCTGCGCCGCCTGCGCCGCCTGCGCAGCGCCCGGCGCCTGCGCCTGCAGCCCGTCCGG
>JAKLLE010000087.1 GCA_023150295.1 Giesbergeria sp.
ATTGCCATCGCGTACTTGCGCATGTCCAGGCTCAAGCATTTGCCGCTCAATCCGCTGCAACCAGCATTGCCGCAGGCTGATGGATGGGTGCATCGGTGTCTTTGAGGTTGTCAAGTTCCACACAAAACGGCATAGAGCCTTTCTACAATGGCCGGATGTTCCCACAAGACCTGTTTTCGCGCACGGCGCACACCGCAGCTGGCGCCGACCCTGGCGGCACCGCTGCCAGCCAGCCCCTGCTGGCCCACCTGAACCCCGAACAGCTGGCCGCCGTCACCTTGCCCGCGGGCCATGCGCTCATCCTGGCGGGGGCCGGCTCGGGAAAGACGCGCGTGCTCACCACGCGCATTGCCTGGCTGCTCTCGACCGGCCAGGCCACGCCCGGTGGCCTGCTGGCTGTCACCTTCACCAACAAGGCGGCCAAGGAAATGGTGGCCCGCCTCACGGCCATGCTGCCCGTCAACGTGCGCGGCATGTGGATCGGTACCTTCCATGGCCTGTGCAACCGCCTGCTGCGCGCGCACCACCAGGCGGCGGGCTTGCCGCAGGCCTTCCAGATCCTGGACACGCAAGACCAGCTCTCGGCCATCAAGCGCCTGTGCAAGCAGTTCAACGTGGACGAGGAGCGCTTTCCGCCCAAGCAACTGCAGTACTACATCGCCAACTGCAAGGAAGAGGGCCTGCGCCCACGCGACGTGCCCGCGCACGACAGCGACAGCCGCAAGAAGGTCGAGCTGTATGAGCTGTACGAGGCCCAATGCCAGCGCGAAGGCGTGGTCGATTTTGGCGAGCTGATGCTGCGCAGCTACGAACTGCTTCGCGACAACGACCCCCTGCGCGCGCACTACCAGCGGCGCTTTCGCCACATCCTGGTCGATGAGTTCCAGGACACCAACCGCCTGCAGTACCTGTGGCTCAAGCAGATGGCGGGCGACGTGGTTGATGGTCACCTGCAAACGCACGCCAGCGTCATGGCCGTGGGCGATGACGACCAGAGCATTTACGCCTTTCGCGGCGCGCGCGTGGGCAACATGGCTGACTTTGTGCGCGAGTTCGATGTGCAGCACCAGATCAAGCTGGAGCAGAACTACCGCAGCTACAGCAACATCCTCGACTCGGCCAACCAGCTCATCAGCCACAACAGCCGCCGCCTGGGCAAGAGCCTGCGCACCACGCAGGGCGCGGGCGAGCCCGTGCGCGTGTACGAGGCCAGCACCGACCTGGCCGAGGCGCAGTGGATGGTCGATGAGATCCGGCAACTGGTGAAGAGCGACGGCCTGGAGCGCAAGGAGATTGCCGTGCTCTACCGCAGCAACGCGCAAAGCCGGGTCATCGAATCGGCCCTGTTCAATGCCGCCGTGCCCTACCGCGTGTACGGTGGCCTGCGCTTTTTTGAGCGCGCCGAAATCAAGCACGCCCTGGCCTACCTGCGCCTGCTGGAGAACCCCAACGACGACACCAGCTTTCTGCGTGTGGTCAACTTTCCGCCGCGCGGCATCGGTGCGCGCAGCATTGAAGTGCTGCAGGACGCGGCCCGCGCCTCGGGCTGCTCGCTGCACGACGCCGTGAGCGCCGTGCCCGGCAAGGCGGGCGCCAATTTCAAGGCCTTTGTGGCGCTGATCGACGTGCTGCGCGAGCAGACCCAGGGCCTGTCGCTGCGCAGCATCATCGAGCAGATGCTCGAATCCAGCGGCCTGATCGAGCACTTCCGTGTAGACCGGGAAGGCCAGGATCGCATCGAGAACCTGGAAGAACTCGTCAACGCCGCCGAGAGCTTCGTCATGCAAGAAGGCTTTGGCCGCGACGCCGTGGCCCTGCCGCTGGACGAGCACGGCCAGCCGCTCACACAAAGCCCGGCCAGCCAGGGGCTGGACCCGAACGCGCCCGTGCTGGACGAAGCGCTCAGGCCCACCGCCCCCGGCGGCATCATCGACGCAGACACTGGCGAAACCCTCTCGCCCCTGGTCGCCTTCCTCACGCACGCCGCGCTGGAGGCGGGCGACAATCAGGCACAGGCCGGGCAGGACGCCGTGCAGCTCATGACCGTGCACGCCAGCAAGGGCCTGGAGTTTGATGCCGTGTTCATCGGTGGCCTGGAAGAAGGCCTGTTCCCGCACGACAACGCTGCGTCGGACCGCGACGGCCTGGAAGAAGAGCGCCGCCTGATGTACGTGGCCATCACCCGCGCCCGCAAACGCCTGTACCTCAGCCACTCGCAGACCCGGCTGCTGCACGGCCAGACGCGCTACAACGTGCGCAGCCGCTTTTTCGACGAACTGCCCGAGGAATGCCTCAAGTGGATCACGCCCAAGCAACAGGGCTTTGGTTCTTTTGCTCCTAAAACAGGAGCTGGTGGCGCTTATTCCACGGGCGCTAGAGGCCAATTTGGCTTCAAAACAGAAACCTTTGCCAGCCCCCCCGTACCGGTACAGAAAGCGCCCCCGGCGCACGGCCTGCGCGTGGGCCTGGCCGTGTTCCACACCAAGTTTGGCGAAGGCAAGGTGCTGGCCATCGAAGGCCAGGGCGACGACGCACGCGCCCAGGTCGCCTTTGCACGCCACGGCACCAAGTGGCTGGCGCTGTCGGTGGCCAAGCTCACGGTGGTGGATTGACGGCCCTGCTGATGCATAAATGGACGATTTATCAATGTTGAATTGGACGCATTGAAGATGCATAATTCGACGGCTCATCGTCCAGCGTTTCTTGCCATGAATGACCCCGCAGCCCCCTCATCCCCGCCAGGCGGTCTGTTCGCTCGCCACTTGGCAGGCCCCGTGGGCATCGCCTTGCAGGACACCCCGGCTGTGCTCGTCAATGGTCCCCGGCAATGCGGCAAGACCACGCTGGTCAAGCAGTTCGCGCAGGGCAGAACCTATCTCACCATGGACGATCCTGCCGTCCTGGACACCGCGCTGCACGACCCCGTGGGTCTGGTGCGTCGATTGGACAGGGCCATCATCGACGAGATACAGCGCGCACCCCGGCTGCTGCTGGCGCTCAAGATGTCCATCGACGAGGATCGCCGCCCCGGCCGGTTTCTGCTGACCGGCTCGGCCAACATCCTGTCGCTGCCCCAGATTGCCGACAGCCTGGCGGGCCGCATGGAAGTGCATACCCTGCTGCCCCTGTCCCAGTCTGAACTGCAAGGCCGCCCCAGCGACTTTCTGCAGCGCGCGCAGGCGCAGGACTGGCCGATCTCCAGCCCGGCATGGGCCGCCAGTGCCGGGGCCGACCAGGGCAGCATGGTGGCCAACGCCCTGGTGGGCGGCTACCCTGAAATGCGCGCCCGCACTTCCTTGGCCCGGCGCCAGTCCTGGGCCAAGGCATACATCCAGACCCTGGTGGAGCGCGACGTGCAGGACATCGCCCAGGTCGAGCACCTGAGCCAGATCCCGCGCCTGCTCGACGCGGTAGCGGCCCACTGCGGGCAACTCTTCAACGCATCGCAGATCGGAGGGCAGCTGCTGCTGGACACCCGCACGCTCGACAAATACATGGGGGTTCTCGAAAAAATCTTTCTTGTTGCGCGCCTGCCTGCCTGGGGGCGCCACGAATACAACCGCCTTGTCAAAACCCCCAAACTGCACTTTCTGGATGCGGGCCTGCAAGCCTCCCTCATGCGCCTCACGCCCGCCATGCTCATCACCCACCGCCAGCGCTGGGGCGCCACGCTGGAAACCTGGGTGTATGCCGAATTGCGCAAAGCACTGGCACTGAGCGACGAGCAGTGGTACCTCTCGTACTACCGCGACAAAGACCAGGTGGAAGTGGATTTTGTGCTGGAGAACCCCCAGCGCCAGCTCATAGGCATCGAGGTCAAGGCCGCCGCCACCGTGCAGGCGCAGGACTTCAAGGGCTTGCGCAGGCTCAAGGCCCAGACAGGCGCCGACTTTCTCACCGGCATTGTCTTGTACGACGGGGCGCGCGCCCTGCCTTTTGGCGAAGGGCTTTGGGCCATACCGCTTGGAGCGGTGTAACACTGCCCCACAAGGCCATGCAGGGCGTCCATGCGCTGGCGGATCGGCTGGTGCGCCGTCATGAATAAGTCATTTTTGCTTCATGGCACCGTCATGGTCGTTACCTACGCTCTGCGGGTTTGTAACCCCAACCCCACAGAGGACGATCCATGACCCACCGCGGCGAACCCACGCAGGCCTACGACTTTGACGAAGAGAATTCCAACACCTCTGCCAACCCCACGTTTGACTCGGTGCTGGGCGCACGCCTCTCGCGCCGTGGTCTGCTGCGCAGCACCGTGGCCACGGCCGGCACGGCCATGCTGGGCGCCTTCAGCCTGAGCGCCTGCGGCGGCAGCGACGACCCTGTGACCCCCGCCGAGAAGCTGCTGGGCTTCAACGCCGTGGCCAAGAGCCTGGCCGACAAGCTGGTGATCCCCGCAGGCTATACGGCCAGCGTGGTGTACGCCCTGGGCGACCCGCTGCAGGCCGGTGTGGCTGCGTACAAGAACGACGGCACCGACACCGACTACGACAAGCGCGCCGGTGACCACCACGATGGCATGGAGTGGTTCGGCCTGGGCGCCGACGGCAAGCGCAACGACAGCTCCGTGGACCGCGGCCTGCTGGGCATGAACCACGAGGCCACCACGGACGAGAAGCTCTCCTCCTTCTTCCTGCACGCCAACGGCGGCACCAGCACGCTGCCACGCCCCGCATCCGAAGTGGACAAGGAACTCATGATCCACGGCGTGTCCGTGGTGGAAATGCGCAAGACCAGTGGCAAGTGGGCCTATGTGCAGGATTCGGCCTTCAACTTCCGCATCACCACGCAGACCGAGATCGACCTGTCCGGCCCCGCTCGCGGCAATGCGCTGATGGTGACCAAGTACTCCACCGACGGCACGCGCACGCGCGGCACGCTGAACAACTGCGGTACCGGCAAGACCCCCTGGGGCACGCTGCTGACCGGTGAAGAGAACTGGAACGGCTACTTCACCCGATCTTCCACCGATGACACCGCGCGCGGCAATGACAAGAGCGTCACCTCGCTCAAGCGCTACGGCCGCAGCCAGGGCGCTGCTTCGCGCCACGGCTGGGAAACCGGCGGCACCGAAGACAAGTACGTGCGCTGGAACAACAGCAAGACCGGCACCTCTGCCAACGGCAGCGACGACTACCGCAACGAGATGAACGCCCAGGGCTACATCGTCGAAGTCGACCCCTACACCAAAGCCCGCAAGGCCAAGAAGCGCACCGGCCTGGGCCGCTTTGCCCACGAGGCCGCAGCCTTCAGCAACGCCGTGGCAGGCCAGCCGCTGGCCGTGTACATGGGCGACGATGCGCGCAACGAGTACATCTACAAGTGGGTGAGCGCTGCCGCCTGGAGCGCCGCCGATGCCACCGCCGCCGACGCCCTGGCCGTGGGTGACAAGTACCTCGACTCTGGCAAGCTGTACGTCGCCCGCTTCAAGGCCGACGGCACGGGCGAGTGGGTGGAACTGAGCATCAACAACGCCCAGATCAAGGGCTATGCAGGCTACGCCTTTGCCGACCAGGCCGACGTGTGCGTGAATGCGCGCATCGCCGCCGACGCCGTGGGCGCCACCAAGATGGACCGCCCCGAGTGGTGCTCGGTCAACCCCGCCAATGGCGAGATCTACTACACGCTGACCAACAACAGCAACCGCAGCGTCAACCCCAGCGGCAGCAGCCAGCTGGCCCCCGATGCCGCCAACCCCCGCGCCTATACCGACATGAAGGGCACCAGCGCGCAGAACGGCAACCCCAACGGCCACATCGTG
Source organism: Giesbergeria sp. (assembly GCA_023150295.1). Taxonomy (GTDB): domain Bacteria; phylum Pseudomonadota; class Gammaproteobacteria; order Burkholderiales; family Burkholderiaceae_C; genus Simplicispira. The sequence continues at coordinate 5,762 of JAKLLE010000087.1, forward strand.
CGCATGAAGGAAGGCTCGGCCGGTTCCGCCGCCACCAGCTTCACCTGGGACGTGTACGCCTTTGGCGCCCAGGCCGACGCTGACGGCACCAAGGTCAACCTCTCCAGCCTGACGGGCGACCAGGACTTCTCCAGCCCCGACGGCCTGGCCTTCAGCCGCGCCACCGGCATCCTGTGGATCCAGACCGACGACGGTGCCTACACCGACGTGACCAACTGCATGATGCTGGCCGCTCTGCCCGGAAAGGTGGGCGACGGTGCCAAGAAGACGCTGAGCTACACCAAGTCCGACGGCAGCACCCTGGCGGTGGACACCTACGTGGGCAAGGCGCCCGGTGCCGATGCACTCAAGCGCTTCCTGGTGGGCCCCAAGGACTGCGAGATCACCGGCATTGCCGAAACGCCCGACGGCAAGGCGCTGTTCGTCAACATCCAGCACCCCGGCGAAGGCACCAAGATGGCCAACATTGCCGATCCCACCAAGTACACCAGCCAATGGCCCGCCAATGCTGGTTACGGCGCGGGCAAGCGTCCGCGTTCGGCCACCATCGTCATCACCAAGGACGACGGCGGCCGCGTGGGTAGCTGATCGCCGCTGAGGGGTGGCCGCGCCTGCCGCAGTGCAGGTGCGGCGCCTCCCGCAGCCCCCTCTTGCGCCCTTGCAGGCTTCGGCCCGCAAGGGCGTTGTCAATTGGGGCTGTAGTGCGGCTCTGGTGCGGTGGTGCTGGTTGGCGAGGCGGGCTTGGGCGTGCCGTAGCGCCAGCCCCCGTAGGCGCCTTGTTTGCCGCTGCCGTCCTTGCTGCCCTTGCGGCCTGTGATCTGCCAGGCGGTGCGCTGCTGCACCAGGGCGGCGAGCATTTCCATTTCCTCGTCGGTGTGGTTGATGGCGCCGGTGGGCACCAACATTCGCCCGCCTCGGGGCGTGGCCTCGGCCCAAAAGGACTGGTGGTAGTCCGACTCGCTGAGCACCTGTTCGCCCCCGGCGACCAGGTCCACCGTGCCGTAGCAGTTGCAGAAGTAGCTGCGAAAGTCCTCCTGCGGCCGCACCTCGGCATACACGCCGGTGCCGCGTATGCCAGCCGTCAGTGTGGGCGTAACGATCTGGCGCTCCTGCCCCTTGCCCCACACGCTGGCCACCGCGCCCGAGAGCAGGCGCAGCACGCGCACGGCCAGTGGTGTTTCGCCCTGCAGTTCCAGGCGGGTGTTCTCGCGCACCAGGTAGGCGCTGTCGCCCACGGTGAACACGGCGCTGGCGCCGGGGCCGGTGTCGATGCGGTCACCGGCGGCCACGCTGCCCTGGGCTGTGAGCGCCTGTCCGTTGCGCCGCACGTCGCCGCGCAGCTCCACCACGCGGCTGGCGCTGGCCTGTGCCCAGGCGCTGTGCCACCAGGGCAGGGCCGGGCCTGCCAGCGCAGCCTGCAGCAAACGGCGGCGCAGGGCGGCGGGCAGCGCAGGAACCGCTGGCACCGAGCGCATGCCGCGCAGCGCCGCAGCGTCAATCGTGCGGAGCGGGCCCGTCGGTCGGGGGAGGGGTGGCGGGGCGTTCTTCATCGTCAGGCCTTTCTGCGCTGCGCCCAGGGGGCTCGAAGCAGTCTCGGAACGTGAAGACGATGGAGCCAAACAGCATGGTGGCCATGACCATCGCCAGCCCCACCATGATGCCACTCAGCGCCCCCAGCGAGCCCCCCAAAAAACCCGCAAGCAGGCTGGTCACGAGGCCGCCGATGGCAAAGACCCCCATCCAGCCCAGCCCGTACATGGTGAAGGCGCCCAGGTTGCGCACGCAGGCCACGATGCTGAAGAACAGGCTCTTGACCGGCGGCACCCCATGCCAGTGCACCAGCCCCGGCGCGTGCCAGAACAGCAGCGACAGCGGCAGGTACAGCGCCATGGAGAGCCACATCGCGCCCTGGAAGCTGGCGCTTTGCACCACCTCCTCGGTCAGCTCGGCCTGGCCCAGATAGACCAGGGCAAATTGGCCGCCATCGATGAGTGCCGACAGCCCGATCACCAGCAGAAAGCCCGCTGCATACAGTGCGCCCAGTTGCAGCATGTGGCGCAGACTATGCCTGCCGGTGCGAAAGGCCACCAGCAGCACGTCGGGCGTGGGAAAACGCCCCTGCATGGCCTCGGCCGAGGCCACCATCATGGCCAGCGTGACCGAGGGCAGCAGCACCAGCGCCAATGCCGGGCCGATGAGCGGGAACAGCGACACGACCGAAATGGCCGTCATGGACAGGAAGAACAGCGCCGCCATGGCCAGGGGCTGGCGCCGGAAAACCAGAATGCCGCCCTTGACCCAATCCAGGCCGGTGCGGGCGGGAACAATGCGCAGTTTCATGCAGGGGATGGTAGGGCTTTCAGCCCGTGGCGAGTATGACGGGGTGTTGTACCCGTTCGCGCAGTACGCGTTTAAAGTGCGCCGGGTCGTGCGGGGTGAGCATGGCGGCCTCGCGTGGCAGGTAGAAGTCCCACAGGCGCGAGATCCAAAAGCGCAGCGCCCCGGCACGTGCCATGGCGGGCAGCAGCTCGCGCTCGGCGGCGGTGAGCGGGCGCACGGTCTGATAGGCGTCCAGCAGGGCGTTGGCACGCGCTGCATCATGGCGGCCTGTGGGCAGGTCGATGCACCAGTCGTTCAGGCACACGGCCAGGTCGAACAGCCAGGTGTCCACACCGGCAAAGTAGAAGTCGAAGAAGCCGGTGAGCTGCTCGCCGTCAAACATCACGTTGTCGCGGAACAGGTCGGCATGCACCGGGCCGCGCGGCAATGCAGCGTAGGCGGGCGATGCGGCAATGTGGTTCTGGTAGGCCAGCTCGGCGCGCAGGAGCGTGGCTTGTTCGGCACCGATGTGCGGCAGCACTACGGGCACGGTTTCGTTCCACCAGGGCAGGCCGCGCAGGTTGGGCTGCTGGCGGTCGTAGTCGCGCCCGGCCAGGTGCATGCGTGCCAGCATGCCGCCCACGGCGGCGCAGTGCACGGCCTGGGGTGCCAGCTGGCTGCGGCCCGCCAGGCGGTTGACCACCGCTGCGGGCTTGCCGCACACGGTGTGCAGGATGTCGCCTGCCGCATTGGCGCGTGGGTCGGGTACGGGGATGCCCTTGTGCGCCAGGTGCTTCATCAGGTGCAGGTAAAAGGGCAGTTGCTCGGCCGTGAGGCGCTCGAACAGCGTGAGCACAAACTCGCCCGCGTCGCAGGTGACGAAGTAGTTGGTGTTCTCGATGCCGCCCTCAATGCCACGCAGGGCGTGCAGTGCGCCCAGTTGGAGCGCTTTCAGGAGTTTGCCTGCCTCGGCATCGGAGACTTGGGTGAATACGGCCATCGGTGGGGGAAGGGGATAACAGGGAACGGATCAGGGGGGCGGGCTGCTGCGTGCGCATGGGCGTGCAGCAGCAGGGGGCTCAGAACTTCATCACGTTCCACACCCGGGCGCCGGTGGTGGACTCGGCGCCGTTGCGCGGCCGGTTGCGCACGCCGTCGGCCGACTGCACCTCGTACTCGGGCAGGGTGCCTACCTTGGGCTGCACGGTAATGCTCTGCGTCTGGCCACCCACGCGCAGCTCGTCGATGCGTGAGCCACCGTCTTCCACGTGAATGCGCTCGGCACGCTGGTTGAGCCGGTCGGATTTTTGCTCTTGATTTAATAGCTGCTCACGCCCGTCTTTATTGCCTTGAGTGGCATTTTGACTGGTATTTTGAGCAAGGGCGAGGGTGCTGGTCAGGGTCAGCAGCAACAGGGTGTGAACGGCGCGCATGGCGCGATTGTAGGTGCCGCGGCGTGGCCGGGGAGCGCAGGGATAGGGTTCCCGCCGATTGGCACTGCGCTCTGGCGCGCTACAGTGGGGCCATGGCAGAGAGGGTCTGCCGAGGTTGGCCCCCGTGGGAACGCCTTTTGCCCTTGAGTACCCAGCACCCCATGTCCGGCCCCATCAACGCCCCCGAATCCCTTTCCGACTTGCAGGCACGCCTGCACGAGGCGCAAGCCCGCCTGCACTCGCTGGGCCGCAACCTGCCCGGCAGCGTCATCTTTCAAAGTGTGCGCGACGCCGATGGCAGCCGCCACTTCGCCTACATGGGCGAGGCGGTGGAGCGCCTGGCAGGCATCAGCGCTGCCGAACTGCTGGCGGACTTCGGCTTGTTCTACCGCGCCATCGACCCGCAGGATTTTGCCGCCTACAAGGGGGCGGTCAACCATTCCTACGATCATCTGGAAACCGTCGAGACCCAGTTCCGCATCCACCGGCGCGATGGCGAGATCCGCTGGGTCCGCATGGCAGCCACCCCGCGTGCGCTGGGCCAGGGCCGCGTGATCTGGGATGGTTTGCTCACCGACATCACCGGCCAGATGCGTGCCGAGGCCGCCGCGCGTGCCTACGAAACCCAGCTCTCCGGGGTGCTGCGCCACCTGCCTGGTGCAGTCACCCGGCTGGGGCTGGATCTGGAGATTCTCTACGTCAACCAGACCCAGGCCCAATGGGTGGACGCCGAACCGGACCAAGTCATCGGCAAGCGCGTGCCTGACGTCATCTCCCCCGAACTGATGGAGCGCATGGCGCCGTACTTCGAGCGCGCGATCCAGGGGCAGACGGTGATGTTCGAGAACCGCATCGACCGGCCCGACGGCGAGGTGCGCTTTCGCCACACCACCCTGGTGCCCGAGCGCACGGCCGATGGCTCCATTGGCTCCATCGTGCTGTTCGCCTACGACCTTACCGAGCTGAAAAAGGCGCAGGGTGAGCTGTCGCAGCAAAAATCGCTGCTCAGCAGCCTGCTCAAGGCCATGCCGGACATGGTGTTCCTGAAAAACACCCAGGGCGTGTACCAGGCCTGCAACCCGGTGTTCGAGCGCTTCATGGGGCGCAGCGAGCGCGAGATTCTGGGCCGCACCGACGCCGACCTGCTGCTGCCTGCCGCCGCCGCGCACTTCAGCCGCCACGACCGGCAGGCCCTGCAGGCCTGGCAGCCGCTGGTCATCGAGGACACGCTGGTGTTTGCCGACGACGGCTACGAGGGCCGGTTCGAGACCATCCTCACGCCCATCCGCGACCTGGCCGGCAAGACCACGGGCCTGCTCGGCGTGGCCCGCGACATCACCGACCGCAAGCGCGCAGCTCAGGAGATCGAGCGCCTGGCGTTCTACGACGCCCTCACGTCCCTGCCCAACCGCCGCCTGCTGCTGGACCGCCTGCAACGCCTGCTGCTCAGCGGCCAGCGCACGCGCCAGCACGGCGCGCTGCTGTTCATCGACCTGGACAACTTCAAAGACCTCAACGACACCCTGGGCCACGACATGGGCGACCAGCTCCTGATCCAGGTCGCCACCCGCCTCTCGGCCAGCGTGCGCGAATGCGACACCGTTGCACGCTTTGGCGGCGACGAATTCGTCGTCCTGCTCGAAGGCCTGGACCAGGATGCCCAGGCCGCCAGCCGCCAGGCCGAAGCCGTCGCGCGCAAACTCCTCATGGCGCTGAACCAACCCTTCGAACTGGCCGGCCAGCAACACTACAGCACCCCCAGCATCGGCCTGACCCTCTTTGGCCCCGAACGCCAAAGCGTGGACGAACTGCTCAAACGCGCAGACCTGGCCATGTACGAAGCCAAAGCCGCCGGGCGCAACACCCACCGCTTCTTCGACCCCGGCATGCAGCAAGCCCTGCACGAACGCTCCAGCCTGGAAGCCGACCTGCGCCAAGGCCTCTCGCGCGGCGACCTCTACGTGCACTACCAACCCGTCGTGGACTACCAAGGCCACGTCAAAGGCGCAGAAGCCCTGGCCCGCTGGAACCACCCCGAACGCGGCCTCATCAACCCCGCCGAATTCATCCCCCTGGCCGAACAGACCGGCCTCATCCTGCCCCTGGGCAGGCACATCCTGCACACCGCGTGCGAACAACTCGTACGCTGGAGCCGCCAACAGGAAACCGCCCACCTGAGCGTCGCCGTCAACGTCAGCGCGCGGCAATTTCGGCACAGCGGCTTTGCCGCCGAAGTCCTGCAAACCCTGCGCGAAACCGGCGCCAACCCCCGGCGCCTCAAACTCGAACTGACCGAAAGCCTGCTGCTGGGCGACATCGAAGACACCATCGAACGCATGGTGCAACTCAAACGCGAAGGCGTAGGGTTTGCGCTGGACGACTTCGGCACCGGGTACTCCAGCCTGGGATACCTCAAGCGCCTGCCGCTGGACCAGGTCAAGATCGACCGGGGCTTCGTGCGCGACGTACTGACCGACCCCAACGACGCGGCCATCGTGCGCACCATTCTGGCACTGGCGCAAAGCCTGGACCTGGACGTGGTGGCCGAAGGGGTGGAGACGGCGGGGCAGCTGGGCTTCTTGCGGCTGCATGGCTGCGAGCAGTTCCAGGGGTATCTGTTCGGGCGGCCGGTACCGGCCGATGTGTTCGACCACGAACACCGTTTGGACAAATCCAGCCATTTCCAGGCCATCTTCTGACGACAATACGGGGCATGGACAAGCAGCTATTGGTCGCCGGAGGCGGCATCGGTGGGCTGGCAGCCGCACTGGCCGCTACGCGCGCCGGGTGGGAGGTGCGGCTCTTCGAGCGCGCAGTGCAGTTTTCCGAGGTGGGCGCTGGCGTGCAACTGGGCCCCAACGCCGTGCGTTGCCTGCAGGCCTGGGGCCTGGAGCCCGCGCTGAACGCTGTGGCCGCCTTTCCGCAGCACCTGCAGGTGCGCAGCGCCATGCACGGCGGTGTGCTCGCCACGCTGGCGTTGGGCGAGGCCACGGTGCGCCGCTACGGCGCGCCCTACGCCACCATCCACCGCGCCGATCTGCACAGCCTGCTGCTGCATGCCGTGCAAGACCACCCGGCCGTGCAACTCAACCTGGGCCACGCCATCACCCAGCACGAGGACACCGGCAACGCCGTGCTGGTGCATGTGGAGCATGGACAGGGCCAGGCCAAACCGGTGGAAGGCGACGCTTTGATTGGCGCCGACGGCCTGTGGAGCCGCACCCGCACCCAGGCCTGGCAGGACGGCAGCCCCCGCGCCACCGGGCACCTGGCCTACCGCGCCCTGGTGCCTGCGCAGGCGCTGCCCGCCGCGTGGCGCGCTCAGGTCACCGCCTGGCTCGGGCCGCGCCTGCATGCCGTGCACTACCCCGTGCGCCGGGGCGAATGGATGAACCTGGTGGTCATCATCCATGGCAACCCACCACAGGACCTGGAGCACTGGGACCATGCCGCCAACGCCGCCGACCTGGCCCATGCCCTGGAAGGCACCCACCCCGCCTTGCAGGAGGTGGTGCACAGCGTGGCCGCTGCGGGCTTGGGCTGGCGCCTGTGGCCCCTGTGTGACCGCGCCCCCATGCAAAGCGCCGACGCCATGGCCCGCGGCCTGGTGGCCCTGTTGGGTGACGCCGCCCACCCCATGCCGCCCTACCTGGCCCAGGGTGCAGGCATGGCCCTGGAGGACGCCACGCAACTGCAGGCCGCCCTGGCCCTGCACGACGTGGAAGTACCCCTGCGCCTGCGCCGCTACGCGCTCAACCGCTGGCAGCGCGCCGCGCGCGTGCAGGCACGCTCGCAGCGCAATGGGCGCATCTTCCACGCCACGGGGCTGGTGCGCTGGGGGCGTGATCTGGGGCTGCGCGTGCTGGGCGAACGCCTGCTGGATGTGCCCTGGCTCTACCGGGGCGACGGCATGGATGCAGGGTTGATGTGATTTGCTATTAAAAATCACTACTGTCCGGTTAAAAATCAAACAAAATCAATTGGTTAGCGTCGCCATCAGACTTGATTGGTAGCTCACCGAGCTGCAAGGCGCATGAAATCTCGGTTTTCTCGAAAACCGAGACCGACAAAATCTGTAGACATGTG
>JAKLLE010000088.1 GCA_023150295.1 Giesbergeria sp.
GACAGCACCTGCTCAATCAGCGCGCGCGGACATACGCTGGCCAGCATACCTGCACTGATCAAATGCGCGATATCCACCTGTGTGGGCAATGCCTTGCGAGTTCTCGCCATCCCGGGCCTCCATCAAGTCCTTGATGGGGGTCGATTATCAACTAATACCGCCTACTATCTGAACAGTATTGGGGCTAGAACCTGTGTCCGGTGTGTCTCCGCCCGGGATGTCTCCATTTGGACAGTTCAAAAACGAACGCCCGTGCTACAAATGCGACTTCTCAGGAGACACACCCTATGGATCTCGCATTCACCCCCGAAGAGCAGGCGTTCCGTGACGAAGTCCGCGCCTGGGTTCGCAGCAACCTCCCCCCGGAGATTTCGCACAAAGTCCACAACGCCCTGCGCCTGACGCGGGACGACCTGCAGGGCTGGGCCAAGATCCTGGGCAAGAAGGGCTGGCTGGCCTCCGGCTGGCCCCAGCAGTTTGGCGGCCCCGGCTGGACGGCCGTGCAAAAGCACCTGTTTGAAGAAGAATGCGCGCTGGCCGGTGCGCCGCGCGTTGTGCCCTTTGGCCCCGTGATGGTGGCTCCCGTCATCATGGCCTATGGCACGCCCGAGCAGCAGCAGCGCTTCCTGCCCGGCATTGCCAGTGGCGAGGTGTGGTGGAGCCAGGGCTACAGCGAACCCGGCTCGGGCTCGGACCTGGCCTCGGTCAAGACGCGCGCCGAGCGCGTGGGCAACCAATACATCGTCAACGGCCAGAAGACCTGGACCACGCTGGGCCAGTTCGGCGAGTGGATTTTCTGCCTGGTGCGCACCAGCAACGAGGGCAAGCCGCAAACGGGCATCAGCTTCCTGCTGATCGACATGAAGTCGCCCGGCGTGACCGTGCGCCCAATCAAGCTGCTCGACGGCGAGTGCGAAGTCAACGAGGTGTTCTTCGACAACGTCGAAGTGCCTGCGGAGAACCTGATCGGCGAAGAGAACAAGGGCTGGACCTACGCCAAGCACCTGCTCAGCCACGAGCGCACCAACATCGCCGACGTGAACCGCAGCAAGCGCGAACTCGAACGCCTCAAGCGCATCGCCAAGGACGAAGGCCTGTGGAACGACCAGCGTTTGCGCGACCAGATCGCCCTGCTCGAAGTGGATGTGGTGGCGCTGGAAATGCTGGTGCTGCGCGTGCTGTCCGCCGAAAAGAGCGGCAAGAACTCACTCGACATCGCGGGCCTGCTCAAGATCAAGGGCAGCGAGATCCAGCAGCGCTATGCCGAGCTGATGATGCTGGCCGCTGGCCCCTTCGCCCTGCCCTTCATCGAGGAAGCCATGGAAGCGGGCTGGCAAGGCGACTTCCCTGGTGGCAACGTGGCCCACGCGCCGCTGGCCTCCACCTACTTCAACCTGCGCAAGACCACCATCTACGGCGGCTCGAACGAAGTGCAACGCAACATCGTCGCTCAAACGGTTCTGGGCTAAGGAGACAAGACCATGGATTTCGATTTTTCTGACGACCAGCAGCAACTGCGCGACGCCGTGCGCAAGTGGGTGGACAAGGGATACACCTTCGAGCGCCGCCGCGCCATCGTGGCCGCAGGCGGCTTTGACCGCACCGCCTATGGCGAGTTGGCCGAGCTGGGCCTGAGCGCCCTGACGGTGCCCGAACAGCACGACGGCATGGGCCAAGGCGCCATCGACGCCATGGTGGTGATGGAAGAGCTGGGCCGCGGCATGGTGCTTGAGCCCCTGGCCCACACCTTCATCGCCAGCAGCGTGCTCTCCCGCTACGCGCCCGCCGATGTGCAGGCCGCCTGGCTACCACGCATCGCCAGCGGCGAGGCCCTGGTGGTGCTGGCCCACCAGGAGCGCAAGGCCCGCTATCGCCTCGACGTTTGCGAGGCAAAAGCGGCTGCAACGCCCACCGGATATGCGCTGACAGCTACCAAAAGCATAGTACCCGCAGGCGATCGGGCCGACGCTTTCCTCGTGCCCGCGCAACTGGACGGCAAGCTCGCGCTGTTCCTGGTCGAGCGCGCGGCTTCCGGCGTCGCCACGCGCGGCTATGTGACGCAGGACGGCAGCCGCGCCGCCGAGGTGCAGCTGGCCAACGCCGCCGCCACGCTGGTCACCCAGGACGGATTGGGCGCCCTGGAGCTGGCCGTGGACACCGGCATTGCCGCCACCTGCGCTGAAGCGGTGGGCGTGATGGACCAGACCCTGGCGCTGACCGTGGACTACATGAACCAGCGCAAGCAGTTCGGCGTGGCCATCGCCAGCTTCCAGGCACTGCGCCACCGCGTCGCCGACATGAAGATGCAGCTCGAACTGGCCCGCTCCATGAGCTACTACGCCAGCCTCAAGCTCGGCGCCCCCGCCCCGGAGCGCCGCGCCGCCCTGGCCCGCGCCAAGGTGCAGTTGGGCCAATCGATGCGCTTCGTGGGCCAGCAGTCGGTGCAGCTGCACGGCGGCATCGGCGTGACCGACGAATACATCGGCAGCCACTACTTCAAGAAGCTCACGCAGCTGGAAATGGCGTTTGGCGACACGCTGCACCACTTGGGCGAGGTATCGGCACGCATGCAGGAGACCGCAGGGGTTTTCGCCTGAATTTCTGGCACACCAAGAAAAAACCGCCTTTGGGCGGTTTTTTCATCGGGACGCTATGAACAGGCGTTCAAGCCAGCAAGCGCGACGACTTGGGCACATGCGCCATCAGAAACTCCATCTGATCCGCCAGGATGCGGCGGTTGCGCAGGATGAAGTCTTCCCACAGACTGGGCACGTAGGGCGCGTACAGCAGCGGCATGTGGGCCTGCTCGGGCGTGCGCGGGCCCTTGCGGTGGTTGCAGGGGCGGCAGGCGGTAACCACGTTCATCCAGTGGTCCTGCCCGTTCCGGGCAAAGGGCACGATGTGCTCGCGCGTGAGATCTTCCTCGCGGAAATGGCCGCCGCAGTAGGCGCACACATTGCGGTCACGGGCAAACAGCTTGGCGTTGGTGAGGCTGGGGTGCAGGTCGAAGGGGTTGATGGCGGGCACGCCCTTGGTGCCGATGATGCTGTTGACGGCTATGACCGACTGGCGCCCCGTGAGCGCGTTGTGACCGCCGTGAAAAACGGCAATCTCACCACCGGACTCCCAGCGCACTTCCCCTGCGGCATAGTGGATCACCGCCTGTTCCAGCGAGATCCACGACTGGGGCAAGCCCTGGGCAGAGAGCTTCAAGACCTTCACGACACGCCTCCTCGAACAACAAAGCCAACAAGGAATGGATGCAGATGTCAGGTGCCAGACCTGCGCGCGCTCGGGCGGCTGGAACGGCTGCGTCACAATATACGCTCATTTCAAGTCAAATCGATGTCCTGCGCCGGAGGGCTGTGCGCCAGGCGCTACCAAAAAGATACCGCTCCATGAAGATTTTCCGAGGACTGCGCCATCCGGACATCGCTCCCGCCTGTGCGCTCACGATCGGTAATTTCGACGGCGTGCACCGTGGGCACCAGGCGATGATTGCGCTGCTCAATGGCGAAGCGGCCCAGCGTGGCGTGCCCAGTTGCGCGCTCACCTTCGAGCCGCACCCGCGCGACTATTTCGCCGAGACCCAGAAAAAGCCCGAACTGGCCCCGGCCCGCATCGGCACACTGCGCGACAAGCTCTCGGAGCTGGCGCGCTATGGCGTGCAGCAGGCCGTGGTGCTGCCCTTCGATGCCCGGCTGGCCTCGCAGTCGCCGCAAGCCTTCATCGACGAGGTGCTGGTGCGCGGCCTGGGCGCGCGCTACGTGCTGGTGGGCGATGATTTCCGCTTTGGCAAGCAGCGCGCGGGCGACTACGCCATGCTCGACGCCGCCGGCCAGGCGCAGGGCTTCGACGTGGCGCGCATGATGAGCTACGAGGTGCACGGCCTGCGTGTCTCCAGCTCCGAAGTGCGCGCGGCCCTGGGCGCGGGCCGCATGCAGGATGCGGCGCAGCTGCTCGGCCGCCCCTATGCCATCTCGGGCCACGTGGTGCACGGGCGCAAGCTCGGGCGCCACCTGGGCGCCAGCGGGGACAGCGCGGGCGATGGCTTTCGCACCCTCAACCTGCGCTTTGCGCACTGGAAGCCCGCCGCCAGCGGCATCTTCGCCGTCCTGGTGCACGGTCTGTCGGAGCATCCGCTGCCCGGCGTGGCCAACCTGGGCATCCGCCCCTCGCTGGACCCGAACGACGTCAACGGCGGCCGCGTGCTGCTCGAGACCCATTGCCTGGAGTGGCCAGAGCACCTGGGCGCCGAAGGGGCCTACGGTAAAATCATCCGCGTGGAACTGCTGCACAAACTGCACGACGAACTCCGGTACGACAGCCTCGATGCCCTCACCCAAGGCATTGCGAAGGACTGTGCCGATGCGCGCGCCTGGTTCGCCGCCCACGCCGAAACCCGCCGCCAGACCACGCGCGACCGAATTTGACGCGTTGGCACCGCCCGCCGCCTTTCGACAGGCTCTGGCAGGCTCATCGCCAACACCCTGCCCCGCTTGCCGGGCCGCACCTGGCCCAGGCCCAGAGCTTGTCGAGTCCAGAAACCCCTTCCGCCATGTCCGACGCCAACACCCCCGATTACCGCAGCACCCTGAACCTGCCCGACACGCCCTTCCCCATGCGCGGCGACCTGCCCAAGCGCGAGCCCGGCTGGGTCAAGGAGTGGGACGAGAAAGGCATTTACAAGAAGCTGCGCGACGCCCGCTGCGGCGCGCCCAAGTTCATCCTGCACGACGGCCCGCCCTACGCGAACGGCCAGATCCACATCGGCCACGCGGTGAACAAGATCCTCAAGGACATGATCACCAAGGCGCGCCAACTGGAGGGTTTCGACGCGCTCTACGTGCCCGGCTGGGACTGCCACGGCCTGCCGATCGAGAACGCCATCGAAAAGCTCCACGGCCGCAATCTGCCGCGCGACGAGATGCAGGCCAAGGGCCGGGCGTTTGCCACCGAGCAGATCGCCCAGCAGATGGAGGACTTCAAGCGCCTGGGCGTGCTGGGCGAATGGGACAACCCCTACAAGACCATGAACTACGCCAGCGAGGCGGGCGAGCTGCGCGCCTTGAAGCGCGTCATGGAGCGCGGCTACGTGTACCGCGGCCTCAAGCCCGTGTACTGGTGCTTCGACTGTGGTTCCTCGCTGGCTGAGTTCGAGATCGAGTACCAGGACAAGAAGAGCCAGACGCTGGACGTGGCCTTCAAGGCGCACGACCCGGCCCGGCTCGCCGCCGCCTTCGGCCTGGCCGCGCTGGAAAAAGACGCCTTCGCCGTCATCTGGACCACCACCGCCTGGACCATCCCGGCCAACCAGGCGCTCAATCTCAACCCCGAGCTGCCCTACGCGCTGGTGGACACGGAACGCGGCCTGTACGTCATGGCCGCCACGCTGGTCGACGACTGCATGGCGCGCTGGGGCCTGACGGGCCAGATCCTGGCCGTGGCCCAGGGCGAGAAGCTCGCGGGCATCGAGTTCGAGCACCCGCTGCACGACGTGCACGAGGGCTACAAGCGCCTCTCGCCCGTGTACCTGGCCGACTACGCCACGGCCAGCGACGGCACGGGTATCGTGCACTCCTCGCCCGCCTACGGCGTGGAAGACTTCAACTCCTGCGTGGCGCACGGCCTGAAGTACGACGACATCCTCAACCCCGTGCTGGGCAACGGCCGCTACGACGAGTCGCTGGCCCTGTTCGGCGGCATGAACATCTGGAAGGCCTGCCCCGTCATCATCGAGACGCTGCAGGCCGCCGGCCGCCTGATGGGCACCACCACCATCACGCACAGCTACCCGCACTGCTGGCGCCACAAGACGCCCGTGATCTACCGCGCCGCCGCCCAGTGGTTCGTGCGCATGGACGAGGGCGAGGGCGTGTTCACCAAGGACAAGGCCCCCGGCACGCTGCGCCAGACGGCCCTGGCCGCCATCGAGCAGACGAGCTTCTACCCCGAAAACGGCAAGGCCCGCCTGCGCGACATGATCGCCGGCCGGCCCGACTGGTGCATCTCGCGCCAGCGCAGCTGGGGCGTGCCCCTGCCCTTCTTCCTGCACAAGGATTCGGGCGAGCTGCACCCGCGCACCATGGAGATCATGGACCAGGCGGCAGCCATCATCGAACAGGGCGGCATCGAGGCCTGGAGCCGCGTGACGCCCGAGGAAATCCTGGGCGCTGAAGACGCGCAGCACTACACCAAGAGCACCGACATCCTGGAAGTGTGGTTCGACTCCGGCTCCACCTTCTGGCACGTGATGCGCGGCACGCACGCCGGCATGCACCACGACAGCGGCCCCGAGGCCGACCTCTACCTTGAAGGCCACGACCAGCACCGCGGCTGGTTCCACAGCTCGCTGCTGCTGGCCAGCGCCATCTTCGACCGCGCGCCCTACCGTGGCCTGCTCACGCACGGCTTCACGGTGGACGGCCAGGGCAAGAAGATGAGCAAGTCGGTGGGCAACACCGTCTCGCCGCAAGAGGTGAGCAACAAGATGGGTGCCGAGATCATCCGGCTGTGGTGCGCCTCCACCGACTACTCGGGCGACCTGGCCATCGACGACAAGATCCTCGCGCGCGTGGTGGACGCCTACCGCCGCATCCGCAACACGCTGCGCTTCCTGCTGGCCAACGTCAGCGATTTCGACCCCGCGAAGGACGCCGTGCCCTTCGAGCAGATGCTGGAGATCGACCGCTACGCGCTCACGCGCGCGGCGCAGTTCCAGCAGGAGGTGCTGGCGCACTACAAGGTGTATGAATTCCACCCCGTGGTCGCCAAGCTGCAGCTCTACTGTTCGGAAGACCTGGGCGGCTTCTACCTCGACGTGCTCAAGGACCGCCTCTACACCACGGCCCCCAAGAGCCTGGCGCGCCGCAGCGCCCAGACCGCGCTGCACCAGATCACGCACGCCATGCTGCGCTGGATGGCGCCCTTCCTCTCGTTCACGGCCGAGGAGGCCTGGAAGGTGTTCGGCAGTTCCGAATCCATCTTCCTCGAAACCTACGGCACCATCCCCACGGGCGACGAGGGCCTGCAGACCAAGTGGGAGCGCCTGCGCGCCCTGCGCGACCTGGTGAACAAGGAAATCGAGGTGGTGCGCGCCGCAGGCCAGGTGGGCTCGTCGCTGCAGGCCCGCGTGGCCCTGACTGCGCCGCCCGAGGACCACGCGCTGCTCTCCTGCCTGGGCGACGACCTGAAATTCGTGTTCATCACATCCACTATCGAATTGATAGCTGGTAGCGCCCTGCAGATAAGCGTTACAGCCAGTTCTGATGCCAAATGTGAGCGCTGCTGGCATTACCGCGCCGACGTGGGCCACGACACCGCCCACCCCACGCTGTGCGGCCGCTGCACCAGCAACCTGTACGGCGCCGGTGAAAACCGGGCCTGCGCCTGAGCATGGCGCGCGCTGCTTCGGGCGCCCGCGCCAGCCTGTGGCCGTGGCTGGCATGGGCGCTGCTCATCCTCATCGCCGACCAGTTCACCAAGACGCTGATCCTGGGCTACTACCAACTGGGTGACAGCACTTATGTCACCAGCTTCTTCAACATCGTGCGCGCGCACAACACCGGCGCGGCCTTTTCCTTTCTGGCCAATGCCGGTGGATGGCAGCGCTGGTTTTTCACTGGGATTGGCGTGGCAGCTACGCTGTTCATCGTGTGGCAATTGCGCCAGCACCCGGACCAGAAGCTGTTCGCCTTCTCGCTCGCCAGCATCCTGGGCGGCGCGGTGGGCAATGTGGTGGACCGGCTACTGCACGGCTACGTGGTCGATTTTCTTGACTTTCACTGGAGCTTTCTGACGGGGATGTTCCACGGCGGGCATTTTCCGGCCTTCAACATTGCCGATGCGGGCATCAGCGTGGGTGCGGCCTGCCTGATCCTGGACGAGCTGCTGCGGGTACGAAAGACATAACGCCACCAGCGCGGGGGGCGGCCCTTGCGCGGTGGCTGCTGGCCTGGGCCGGGTCTGTTTACGCGCCCTGAATGGCGTTCAGCGGCCAGCGCGGTTTGACGTCAAAGGCGTAGTCAAAGATCGCCTGCTGTTGCCCCGCCTGCAGGCGCATGGCCGCAGCCAGGGCGATCATGGCGCCGTTGTCGGTGCACAGGTGCAGCTCGGGGTAGTGCACACGCACGCGGCGCTTGGCGCAGGCCGCGTCGAGCTGCTCGCGCAGTTGCCGGTTGGCGCCCACGCCACCGGCCACCACGATGCGCTGCAGGCCGGTTTCCTGCAGGGCCGTGAGGGACTTTTTCACCAGCACCTCGACGATGGCCGCCTGCGTGCTCGCGGCCAGGTCGGCCTTGCGCGCCTCCAGCTCATCGCCCAGCTTGCGCGCCTGCGTCAGCACCGCTGTCTTGAGCCCGGCGAAAGAGAAATCCAGGTTGCCGCTGTGCAGCAACGGGCGTGGCAGCTTGAAGGCCGCCGGGTCGCCCTGCTGGGCCAGGCGCGAAAGCGCTGGGCCGCCAGGGTAGCCCAGGCCCATCAGTTTTGCGGATTTGTCGAAGGCCTCGCCCGCTGCATCGTCAATGGTCTCGCCCAGCAGCTCGTAGCGGCCCACGCCGTCCACGCGCATGAGCTGCGTGTGGCCGCCCGACACCAGCAGCGCCACAAACGGGAACTCGGGCGGGTCGGCACTCAGGAAGGGCGAGAGCAAATGCCCCTCCAGGTGGTGCACGCCCAGCACGGGCTTGCCCAGGGCCATGCCCAGCGCACAGGCCACGCCCGCCCCCACCAGCAGCGCGCCAGCCAGGCCGGGGCCGCGCGTGTAGGCCACCACGTCCACCTCGGCCAGGCTGCGGCCAGCCTCGGCCAGCACGGCACTGGTCAGCGGCAGCACGCGGCGGATGTGGTCGCGACTCGCCAGCTCGGGCACCACGCCGCCGTAGGCCTGGTGCATCTCGATCTGGCTGTGCAAGGCATGCGCCAGCAGCGCGGGCACGCCACTGCCTTGCGACTGCACCAGGGCCACGCCGGTTTCGTCGCACGAAGATTCGATGCCCAGCACCAACTGTTTTTTCTGTTCGTCCATGGTGGGCGCAAGTGTAGGGCTTGCGCCAAAGCGGCACGCCGCGCATGGGACAATCTGGCCCCATGACTCCGGAACAGTACGTCCAGAACAAAGCCGCTGCCTCGGGCAGCAGTTTTTATTACGCCTTCCTGTTCCTGCCCCGGCCGCGGCGCGAGGCCATCACGGCCTTTTACGCCTTCTGCCGCGAAGTGGACGACGTGGTCGATGAAGTGTCGGACCCCGGCGTGGCCCAGCGCAAGCTGGCCTGGTGGCAGGGCGAAGTGGCCCAGGCCTTCAAGGGGCAGCCCACGCACCCGGTGATGCAGGCGCTCATGCCCCATGCGGGCAACTACCAGATCGAGCCGCGCCACCTGCTGGGCGTGATCGAGGGCTGCCAGATGGACCTGGAACAAAGCCGCTACCTCGACTACCTGGGCCTGCAGCGCTACTGCCACCTGGTGGCCGGTGTGGTGGGCGAAGTGGCGGCACGCATCTTTGGCCAGACACAGCCCGCCACCACGCAGTACGCCCATACGCTGGGGCAGGCCTTGCAGCTCACCAACATCCTTCGCGACGTGGGCGAAGACGCCATGCGCGGGCGCATTTACCTGCCGGTGAACGAGCTGCAGCAGTTTGACGTAAAGGCCCACGAAGTCCTCAAACGCGAGCACTCCGAGCGCTTTGTGGCGCTGATGCGTTTTCAGGCCACGCGCGCGCACCGCCTGTACGACCAGGCGCTGGCCCTGCTGCCCGCCGCCGACCGGCGTGCCCAGAAGCCCGGGCTGATGATGGCCAGCATCTACCGCACGCTGCTGCGCGAGATCGAGCACGAGAACTTCCAGGTGCTGCACCAGCGCATCAGCCTCACGCCGCTGCGCAAGTTCTGGCTCGCGTGGAAGATGCAGGCCCTGGGCCGCATGTAGTCAGGGCCGACCCCATGCACATCGCCATTTTGGGCGCGGGCTGGGCCGGCCTGGCCGCCGCACTGGAACTGACCCAGGCCGGACACCAGGCCACCGTCTTCGAAGCCGCGCGCACCGTCGGCGGCCGGGCGCGGGCGCTGCCCGTGCCGCTGCCCGATGGCCGCACGCTGGTGCTGGACAACGGCCAGCACATCCTCATCGGCGCCTACTCCGAAACGCTGCGCTGCATGCGCCAGGTGGGCGTGGATGAGCAAGCCGCATTGCTGCGCCTGCCCCTGGCGCTGCGCTTTCCCGACGGCAGTGGCCTGCAGTTGCCCGATGCGCCCGCCCCTTGGAACGCCCTGCGCGGCATTGCCGCCGCACGCGGCTGGCGCTGGGCCGACCGATGGGCACTGCTGCGCACGGCCCATGCCTGGCAACGCAGCAGCTTTGCCTGCGAGGCCCAGGACACCGTGGCCGACCTGTGCCATGCCCTGCCCCAGGGCCTGAAGGACAGCTTCATCGACCCGCTGTGCGTGGCCGCACTCAACACCCCGGCGGACCAGGCCAGCGGCCAGGTCTTCCTGCGAGTGTTGCAGGACAGCCTGTTTGGCGGACGCGGCAGCAGCGACCTGCTGCTGCCGCGCCAGGATCTGGGCCAGGTGTTTCCGCAGGCGGCGCTGGAATGGCTGCAAGCCCACGGCGCACTGGTGCGCCTGGGCCAGCGCGTGCAATCGCTCGGCGCTGCACCCCAGGGCAGTGGCTGGTTGGTCGATGGCGTACCCTTTGACGCCGTGCTGCTGGCCACCCCCAGCACCGAAGCGGCGCGCCTGGTCTCGCAATGCGCGCACACCGCACCCTATGCCTGGACCGTTGCGCTGTGCGACTGGGCCGCCAGTGCCCAGGCCCTGCGCTTCGAGGCCATCACCACCGTCTATCTGCAGGCCGTGCCCGGCGCGGGGGGGCGCACCCTGCCCCTGCCCATGCTGGCTTTGCGCAGCAGCCCACAGGCACCTGCGCAGTTTGTCTTTGACCGGGGCATGCTGGGCGGCCCCAGCGGCCTGCTCGCCTTTGTGGCCAGCGCCAGCCAGGGCGAGCGTGAGCACATCACCCAGCAGGTGCTGGCGCAGGCACGCACGCAGCTGGGCCTAGTGCAGGCAGAGCCCGTACAGACCGTGGTGGAAAAACGCGCCACCTTTGCCTGCACAACGGGTTTGCAGCGCCCGACGGCCCAGGTCGCCCCGGGCCTGTGGGCCTGCGGCGACTATGTGCAGGGGCCCTACCCGGCAACGCTGGAGGGTGCGGTGCGCAGCGGGATGGAGGCGGTGCGCGGCCTGCTGGCACCGGCCTGAACCCGCCTGCGCGCAGGCGTCAGACGCTCAGTGGTCGTCCGCCGGACCGTGGGACTTGCTCAACAGCCGGTCGGTGAGCGCGATGGCCAGGGCGCTGAGCAGGAACACCACGTGGATGATGGTCTGCCACATCAGCACCTTGACGTCATAGTTGGCGGCGTTGATGAAGGTCTTGAGCAAATGGATCGAGCTGATGCCGATGATGGCCGTGGCCAGCTTGACCTTGAGCACCGAGGCGTTGACGTGGCTGAGCCACTCGGGCTGGTCAGGGTGGTCTTCCAGGTGCAGGCGGCTCACAAAGGTTTCGTAGCCGCCCACGATGACCATGATGAGCAGGTTGGAGATCATCACCACATCGATCAGCGCCAGCACCACCAGCATGATGATGGTCTCGTTCAGCGCCGTGATCTGCACATCGGTCTTGTAGCCAATGCTGGTGATCAGCGCCTGCAGCGCCTTCTCGTTACCAAAGGCCGCCTCCAGCAGGTGCACCAGCTCCACCCAGAAGTGGAACACGTACACCGCCTGTGCTGCGATCAGCCCCAGGTACAGGGGCAACTGCAGCCAGCGGCTGGCAAAAATCAGGGAAGGCAGGGGGCGCATGGCTGCGCTCTCGCGGCGGTCTGAGGTCATGGCAAGGGGAGTGGGAAAAGGGTCGCAGATTGTAGAAGACGCCGCCGCCGCCTGCCCACCCGCCAACCAACCGCCCCGCAGGGCGTAGCTATTTATATATCAAATATGGCTACAGCGCCCATGGATAAAGCGCAAGTAGCTATATTTTTAATAGCAAATTCAGAAACTCTCCCAATCGTCGTCCTTGGGTGCCGCCGAACGGGCCGGTGCGGGCGCTGCCGCAATGCGCTGCGGCGCTGGCGCTGCAGGCGCCTTGGCGGGCTTGGCTGCACCGGGCAGGGCCGACTTGGCCCGTGCAGGTGCCGCAGCCGCCTTGGGACTGGCGGGCGCTGGCGCGGAAGGACGGGCAGGTGCTGCCGGACGGTGCACCGCCATGGCGCCCACGTTGAACACCGACACCACCTCGCTCAAGCGCTGCGCCTGGTCGCGCAGCGAGGTGGCGGCGGCGGTCGATTGCTCGACCAGCGCGGCGTTCTGCTGCGTCATCTGGTCCAGGTGGGTAACAGCCTGGTTGACCTGGGCAATGCCATCGCGCTGCTCGGTGGACGATGCGGTGATCTCGCCGATCAGGTCGCTCACGCGCTGCACGCTGGCCACAATCTCGTCCATGCTCTGACCCGCCTCGGCCACCTGCTGGGAGCCGGTTTCGACGTTTTCGACCGAGGCGTTGATGAGCTGCTTGATTTCCTTGGCGGCCTCGGCGCTGCGCCCGGCCAGGGATCGCACCTCGCTGGCCACCACGGCAAAGCCCCGGCCTTGCTCGCCCGCACGCGCCGCTTCCACGGCGGCGTTGAGCGCCAGGATGTTGGTCTGAAAAGCAATGCCGTCGATCACGCTGATGATGTCGGAGATCTTGCGCGAGCTGTGGGTGATCTGCTCCATGCTCGCCACCACCTGGCCCACCACCTGCCCGCCACGCGTGGCAGCCTGCGCGGCATTGGCGGCCAACTGGTTGGCCTGGCGCGCGGTGTCGGCCGACTGTGTGACCGTGGCGGTCAGCTCCTCCATGCTGGCGGCCGTTTGCTCCAGGTTGGAGGCGGTTTGTTCGGTGCGCGCTGACAGGTCCTGGTTGCCCGTGGCGATTTCGGACGAGGCCAGCGACACTGCCTCCACGCCGGTGCGCACCTCGCCCACCACACCGCGCAACCGCTCGGCCATGCGCGAGAGGGCGCGCAGCATGTGACCAAACTCATCCTTGCGCTCGGCGTGCAACTCTCTGGTGAGATCCCCAGCGGCAATGGCATCGATCAACTCGCCCGCCTGATTCAGCGGCACGGTGATGGAACGCACCAGCTTCCAGGCCAAAAACAGGAAAACCGTCATCAACACCAGCGAGGCCACCAAGCCCTGCACGGCGTACGCGGTGCGGCGGCTCTAGGCGCAATACTGTTCAGATACGAAGCACCGGTGTTGGGTGGTGCTTTCGATGAAGGTTTTCCCCACGATGGCGTACGTTGAAGTTACTCATTTTGCGCTTGACGCCACGAGGGTTGCTGTGGCCGCGACTGCTGAC
>JAKLLE010000001.1 GCA_023150295.1 Giesbergeria sp.
GAGGGAGCACTGCGGGTCACCCACGGGGGAATCGATGCGATAGCGCTGCGCATTCTTCCTGACAACCGCAAAGTGCTCAAATATTGAGCACCGAAGTGTTTCCGCCATGTTGCGGTTTTGAATTTTGCAAGTCCCTCAGCTATCAAAATAATAGCTATTTTGGGTGTGATCTACTGTCTTACTTCGTCCACCAGGGTCTTGAACTCGTCGATGTCCTCGAAGCTGCGGTACACGCTGGCGTAGCGGATGTAGGCCACCTTATCGAGCTTCTTGAGTTCGCGCATGACCAGTTCGCCGATGCGGCTGGAGGGCACTTCGCGCTGGCCGAGGTTGAGGAGTTGCTCCTCGATGCGCTCGATGGCCGAGTCCACCTGCGCCGTGCTCACCGGGCGCTTGCGCAGCGCAATGCTGAACGAGCCCATGAGCTTGGGGCGTGCGTACTCGGTACGCCGCCCGTCTTTCTTGACCACGCTGGGGAAGTTGACCTCGGGGCGCTCGTAGGTGGTGAAGCGCTTTTCACACGAGGCGCAGCGCCGCCTGCGCCGGATGAAGTCCCCGTCCTCGGACACCCGGGTCTCTACGACCTGTGTCTCGGGATGGCTGCAGAACGGGCACTTCATGGGGCTGCGGGTGCGGCGTCGGGGCTCAGCGGTAGACCGGGAAGCGGCTGGTCAGCGCGTTGACCTTGGCGCGCACGGCGGCAATGTTGGCCTCGTCACGCGGGTTGTCCAGCACGTCGGCAATCAGGTGGGCCGTGGCGCGGGCTTCTTCTTCCTTGAAGCCGCGCGTGGTCATGGCGGGTGTGCCAATGCGCACGCCGCTGGTGACCATCGGCTTTTCAGGGTCGTTGGGGATGGCGTTCTTGTTGATGGTCATGTGGGCCTGGCCCAGCAGGCCTTCAGCTTCCTTGCCGGTGATGCCTTTGGCGCGCAGGTCGACCAGCATCACATGGCTTTGCGTGCCGCCGCTGATGATGCGCAGGCCGCGTGCGGTCAGCGTCTCGGCCACCACCTTGGCGTTCTTCACGACCTGTTCCTGGTAGGCCTTGAACTCGGGCTGCATCGCTTCCTTGAAGGCCACGGCCTTGGCCGCGATCACGTGCATCAGCGGGCCACCCTGCAGGCCGGGGAAGATGGCGCTGTTGATGGCCTTCTCGTGCTCGGCCTTCATCAGGATGATGCCGCCGCGCGGGCCGCGCAGGCTCTTGTGCGTGGTGGAGGTCACCACATCGGCGTGGGGCACGGGGTTGGGGTACACGCCAGCGGCGATCAGGCCGGCGTAGTGGGCCATGTCGACCATGAAGATGGCGCCGATTTCCTTGGCGATTTTGGCAAAGCGCTCAAAATCGATGTGCAGGCTGTAGGCCGAGGCACCGGCCACGATGAGCTTGGGCTTGTGTTCACGCGCCTTGGCTTCCATGGCGTCGTAGTCGATGGCTTCCTGGGCGTTGAGGCCGTAGGACACCACGTTGAACCACTTGCCGCTCATGTTGAGTGCCATGCCGTGGGTCAGGTGGCCGCCTTCGGCCAGGCTCATGCCCATGATGGTGTCGCCAGGCTTGAGAAAGGCCAGGAACACCGCCTCGTTGGCCGAGGCGCCGCAGTGCGGTTGCACGTTGGCGGCGTCGGCGCCGAAGATCTGCTTGACGCGGTCGATGGCCAGCTGCTCGGCCACGTCCACATATTCGCAGCCACCGTAGTAGCGCTTGCCGGGGTAGCCCTCGGCGTACTTGTTGGTCAGCTGCGTGCCCTGGGCCCACATGACGGCGGGCGAGGCGTAGTTCTCGCTGGCGATGAGCTCGATGTGCTCTTCCTGGCGCTTGTTTTCAGCCTGGATGGCGGCGAAGAGTTCGGGGTCGGTCTGTTCGACGAGGATGTTGCGGTGGTACATGGCAGTCCTTTGAATTGGAATCCCTTGAATGCAAGGGCTGCCCAGGCGAACGGCTCAAACGCACCGGAGCCATGGGCCCGGGCGGTACGCTTCCCAGTGGTTGGCAGAAGGGCCGCTTGCGCTTCCTCACTGCTGGATTTCCACGTCAGCGGCAGACCCTGTGGGGCCCGCGCCTATCGCCAGTCGCGTACCCCGCGAGTGTAACCTGAGCGCCTTTTCACGGCACCTGTGGCTACAGGTCTGTGGCGGTGAGCAAGGCGACCTTCTCGCCAAGACCTGTGGCGCTGGCACCTTGTTCTGGCGATGCGGCGGCGGGCACGGCCTTGGCTGGTGCCTGGGTGGCCAGCGTGGGAGGGGCCACGGGCTGGCTGGTTGGCACGGCACGCCCGGTGGATGCGACCTGGCGCAGGCGGTAGTGTTCAGCCAGCACTTTTTCTGCGTAACCACCGTCGTTCTGGGGGTCGGTGGCACCGACGTAGTAGGCCAGCCCACCCTGCACGGACCCTGCGCGGGCAATGCACTCCTGCAGGACCTTCACGCCAACGCGCAGGTTGGATACGGGGTCAAAGGCAGCCAGGTGACCGCCCAAGGCTTCGTACTTGTCGGTGTGCACGCGCGTCATTACCTGCATCAGGCCCTGGGCACCAACGGGGCTTTGGGCGAAGGGGTTGAAACGCGACTCAATGGCCATCACGGCCAGGATCAGCGTGGGGTCGAGCTTGGCTCGGGAGCCGATCTCATAGGCCTCGGCCACCAGCAAGCCCAGGGGCTCGGGTGCCACGCGGTATTTTTTGCTGAGCCAGTAGGCCACGCGGGCCTGCTCCTGGGGCAACTCTTTGGGGTTGACCGCCAGGGTTCGTTCGCTGGGTTCCTGCAAATCATCCGCCGCAATGGCCAGCGTCTCTTGACGGGCCTGCAGCCAGTCCACCAATCGGGCCTCACCGGCCTGGCGCAGATCGGGCCGGGCGGTCAAGGTGATCACGATGATGGCCACTGCGACGCCAAGGAGGGCGAAGCCGCTGTGGGTGATGTGCAGAAATCCCTGTGCCACGGAGGCAGCCAAGGAACGAAGCCCGGAGACCATGTTATGTGTCGCTGTCATAGCTTTCCTTTCTGGTGCGAACGCCATGCTGTTGCTCAAGGCCAGAGGCCTTGCATTGGCACAACGTTTCGCCTGGATTGGTACGCCATCAAGTCAGGGCCATGGAGGGAGTTGGGCCCTGGAACTGACTTTGCCGATGTCGGCAGCGGTTCGGGTAACTACTGATTTTTCAGAAGCTGGCGGATTCTAGAAGGGCATTAAATGCCAAGTCAACACTAACGATCCAATGTTTTATACATATAAATTCTAAAAATACTGTCAAAAATCACATGTTTTGGGTGAATTTGGGGTTTTGTGACAGAGACGTTTCGTTGGGGTCGCGCCGGGGCATTGGAGTGCTGCATCCAATTTCAATCAATTCGTGCTGCGTGATTGACGGGCTGATTTGTGTTGGGCGGGGTTCTTTGTTAAGGTCTGGGTGCCTCTTCAGTGAAGGCATCGCCGAAAGAAGCAAAGCCCGCTGCCAGTGCATGCAGTGCCAGTGCAGACAGAGCGCCGAGCTTCCCAGGCAACCCCCTGGGGGCAATCCCTTGCCCTCCTGCGGTTCGGACCACACTTCTCCGTTCCGCAACCCGATGGCAAAGACCGTTGTGTCAGCCGTCAAGCCCGGATGGGTGGCGCACGTCGCCTCTCACCCGGGCTTTCTTGTTTCAACCGGTTGCCTGGCCTGGGCGCAAAGTTTGATCCAATCGTGCATCGATTTGCTGCGCCTGCTGGCCCCATGAAGAGTTCCCTGATCCTGTCGTTTGTCCATTGGCTGTCGTCTTTTCGGGGCAGTGCCTGGTGGCGAAAGCTGCGGGGGGCAGCGGCAGCACTGGCGCTGGTCTGGCTGGTGCTGTGGCTGGCGGTGCCTCCCTTGATTCATTCCAGGGCGCAGACTGCCCTGGCAGATTCGCTGGGCCGTCCGGTGGACATCGGCCGCCTGGCGTTTCGGCCCTGGTCGCTGGAGCTGACCTTGTACGACCTTCGTGTGGGGAGCGTGCAGGGGCCAGAGCCGCAGTTGGTGGTGGGACGCGTCCATGCCGACATTGAGTTGCAGTCCTTGCTGCGCTGGGCTCCGGTGATTGATGCCTTGGAGGTGGACTCGCCCGTTTTGCGCGTGGCCCAAACCGCACCCGGCCAGACCGACCTGGATGATGTGGTGCAGCGGCTCATGCAGCCTGCGCCCGAAGGGGCCCAAGCCGTAGGTTTTGCGCTTTACAACATCGCGCTGCAAGGGGGCGCTGTCGATTTTGTGGATCGCACGGCGGGCCAGACCCACAAGGTGCGTGACATCGCCTTTTCGCTTCCTTTCTTGAGCAATCTGAGCGCTCAGCGCACGGTCAAGGTGCAGCCCAGGCTGGCATTGCGCATCGGAGACAGCGTGTTTGACTCCAGCGCGCATGTCGCGCCTTTCCTGGAAAGCCGCCGAACCGATGCCGTGCTGCGCTTTCAGGGGCTGGATCTGGCGCCCTATCGGAACTACGTCCCGGCCGGCCTGCCGCTGCGGCTGGCCTCCGGCGCGCTGAGCGCAGACCTGCGTATCGCTTTTGAACAGCACCCCCAACCGATGGTTCAGGTCAGTGGTTCCTTGGAGCTGCAGGACTTGCGTCTGTTGGACCTGCGTCAGCGGGAGTGGCTTGCTTGGGATGCGCTGAATGTGCAGGTGGCGGATTTCCAGCCCTTGCAGTGGATCCTGCGTCTGGATTCCGTGGTGCTCAGGTCGCCCCAGGCCCACGTTCGCCGCAATGCCGCAGGGCAATGGGATTGGGCCGCCCAGGTGCAGGGGGCTGAGCGCCCAACCAAGGAGGGTGAGTCCCTGCAGGCTGAGCCGCCCGCCCATGCAGGTGGGGCATGGGCGTTGTCCGTGCAGCAGTTTGCCGCGCACGGAGGAGCGCTGCGGTGGGAGGACGATGGCGTTGCGGGCGGAGTGGGTCTGGGCGTGCAGGACTTGGCAGTGAGCGCGTCCGCGCTGTCGAATTCTGCCGCCGCACCGATGCAGTGGGCTGCAAGCATGAAGGTGGCGCCGCTGGAGCGGGGGAGGCAAGCTGCGGGCGCGTTGTCTCAGGAGGCTCAGGCCAACATCGCTCTGGCAGGGGTAGGAGCCCTGCAAGAAGGGCGCGTGGCCCTTTCGGTGCGCCGCTTGCCGCTGGAATGGGGGGCGCCTTACCTGTCTGCCTGGTTCCGTCCCAAGCTCTCCGGAACCCTGGACACCGATGCCGGGCTGGCCTGGAAGGCTGACCGTTGGGCTGCGCGGGTGGCCAGTTTGGCGGTAGAGAGTGCTAGTCTGGTTTGCGTGGATGCTGAGGATTGCCCCGAGCCCGATCGGGGACGCAACCTGCTGCGCGACCGGCGGACGCTCGCTGAACTTCAGCGCCTGGAACTGGAGGACGCGCGCATCGACAGTGCGCGGCATGCCCTGCACATCGGGCGGATCGGCCTGACCCAGCCCCGCTTGCGCGTGGAACGAGATCCCCAAGGGCGATGGATGGTGGAACGTTGGGCGCGCACCGCTCCATCGGGTGGTTCGGCGAAACCCGACGCCGCTGCGTCTTCGCAGACTTGGTCTGTGGCGTTGGGGCGACTCGATCTTGATGGCGGTGTGGCTGTTTTGCGGGATGCCAGCTTGCAAGAGCGTTTGCCGCTGGCTGTCACTGACATGCGCGTCAGGCTGCGGGATGTGGGGATTCCGGCTGGGGGCTCCCGACCCGGTTCGCTGTCGATGTCAGCACGCTTGGGTGCGGGGCGCGCAGACCCTGGTCGCCTGGAATACGAAGGTGCGTTGGCCCTCGCGCCGTTGAAGGTGCAAGGTCGGCTGGCCGCAAGGCATGTGCCTTTGCATGCGCTGGCGCCCTACCTTCAAGGGGCGCTGCGCGCGCGCATCGGCCGCGCTGACGGGAGTTTTGTCGGCCAGGTGCGGCTCCAGCAGACAGAACCAGGTTTGCAATGGGCCGTGCAAGGGGATGCTGCACTGGACGATGTGCGTGTGCGCCCGCCTTCGGTGGTCGAGGTGGAGGGTGAGGAGGGGCCAGAGACGCTGGCACTGTCGTCAACACAGGAGGGGGATGATGTATTGCAATGGCGGTCGCTGGGGCTGCGGGGCATCGATGCAGCGCAACCTGCGGGCGGTGCGCTGTCCTTGTCGGTGCGTGAATCGGCATTGAGCGATTTCTTCGCCCGTGTCGTCGTGCAGCCCGACGGTCGCCTGAACCTGCAGGACTTGCTCGCCCCTGCACCGGAACCCTCCAACGCTCAGGTGGTGGCGCCGAAGACGGCTCCGCCCCCGCAGATCCGCCTGGGGCCCATCGTCCTGACAGGCGGTAGGGTGCATTTCACCGATCAGTTCGTGCGCCCACGGTATTCGGCCCAGCTCAGCGGGCTCACGGGCCGTTTGGGCGCCATCACCTCTTCCTCGGCAGCCGAGGGCAAACCACCCGCCATGGCCGAGTTGGAGCTGCGCGGCACGGCCGAGGGAACCGCGTCGCTGGAGATCCTGGGCAAACTCAATCCCTTGGTGACACCTGTGGCACTCGATATCCAGGGACGCATGCAGGGGCTGGAGCTCTCGCCGCTCACCCCTTACGCCATCAAATATGCGGGCCATGGCATCGAGCGTGGAAAGCTCAATATGGATGTCAGCTACCGCATCCAGCCCGACGGGATGCTCACTGCCCAAAACAAGCTGGTATTGCACCAACTGGTCTTTGGTGATGAGGTGCCCGGAGCGCCCGCGAGTTTGCCGGTGCGCTTGGCCGTGGCGCTGTTGGCCGATCGTAACGGGGTGATCGACGTGGATTTGCCCGTCAGTGGTTCACTCAACAACCCAGAGTTCCGTATCGCTGCGGTGGTGTTCAAGTTGCTGGGCAACCTGGTGCTCAAGGCCGTGACAGCGCCTTTCTCATTGCTCGCTGGCGCTGGCGAGGGTGCAGCCGAGCAGGGCGTGGTGTCGTTCGCACCGGGCAGTGCCGTCTTGGATGCCGCGGCGCGCGCTTCCTTGGACAAGGTCGCACAGGTGCTGGAGCAGCGGCCTGCACTGAAAATGACCGTGGTGGGGCAGGCCAGTCTGAATGCCGAGCGCGAGGCTTGGAAGCGCGCGCAACTGCAGCAGGTGCTGTTGGCCTACCAACGGCGCACGACGCCCACAAAGCCCTTGGCAGCCGCCGACGGTGAGGCGCCGGTCTCCGCCGAGGAGCAGTCTGCCTTGCTCAAGGAGGTCTACCGGCGTGCAGACATCCCCAAGCCGCGCAACCTGGTCGGACTGGCCAAAGAACTCCCCGACAGCGAGATGCAGGCGCTGTTGCTGGCCAACCTGCCGGTGCCTGATACGGCGATGCACGACCTGGCTTTGGCGCGTGCGGTCGCGGTGCGCGACCATCTGCTGCAGCGGCAGCTGCCTGCTGACAGATTGTTCCTGGGATCGGTGCGTTTGTCCTCGGGTGAGGAAGGGTGGACGCCCCGTGCCGAGCTGGGCTTGGGCATGCGCTGAGGACAGGCTCTGGACGGCTCGGTTCAAATACCGGCGAAAATAGCGCTTTTGCACGTCCGCCCCTGAAAGGCTGGACATGCGCGCTGCGCCCCAGGCCCTGCCTGGACGCGCCTGTTTTCAAAGAATCCATGTTTCCCATTTTTTCCCGCAGCAAAATGTCCGACGCACCTGAAACCACTCCGGCTCCGGCCAAGGCCCCCGACGCCCATCCGCTGGACGCGATGACCGGTGGCGCTTTTTCTGCGGCCACCTCGGGTGAGCGTGCAGCGCGCATCCGTGAATGGCTGGCGACCACGCCTGCCCAGGAGCAATTGCAAGAGGTGTTCAAGGAGCTGAGCGCGCGCGACAAAGGGGCCGCCCGTGCGGTGCGCGAGCGCCTGGACGAGATTCGCCGTGCCCGCAACCAGGAATCGATCGCCGCCGAATGGGGCGACAAGACCCGTGCCTTGCTGGCTTCTCCGCGCCTCAACATCGCCGATGCGTTGGCATGGCAGCGCGACGCCGCCAAGGCCGGTGCGCCGCTGTCGCGCGAGCCCTTGTCGCTGCTGAAGGTGGAGTTGGCCGATCGCGTCAAGGTGATCGAGGATCTGCAACACCGCGTTCAGGTGCAACGCGAAGCGGCTGTGCTGCTGGCCCAGCGCATCGAGGTGCTTTCAACCAAGTCCTGGAACGATGCACAGGCCGCTCAGGAACTGCTCAGCAGCGACGTGGCGCGCTGGCAGGAGCAGGCCCAGGCCCTGAGCACCGATGCCAGCTGGCCCAGCGTGGAAGCGCGCTTCCCGCCCTTGCTCGATGCCTCGCGCGCCCAGTTGCTGGTGGTGTGGGAGGCGTTCAGCTCCGCGCTGGCGCAAGCGGTGGCAGCCGCCGCCGATGGGCAGGCGCCGCTGCCCCCCGTCCCGGTATGGGCCGACGAACTGCGCCAGGCGCGCGGCCTGCCGGTGCAGGCCGAGGCCGTTGCCACCGACAAGCCCCAGCGCCCCGCGCGACCCAAGACCGACCCCCAGGTACTGGCCCAGGCCGCCCAGGCGGTGGAAGAAGCCCTGCAGCGCCTGGAGGAGGAAACCGCCCAAGGCCATGGCAAGGCCAGCGCCGGTGCGGCATCGGCACTGCGCGCAGTGCTCAAGACCCAGGGGCGCCACATCGATCATGCCCTGGAGCAGCGCGTGCACACCGCCCTGGTGGCCGCGGGCGAACTCGAAGGCTGGCAGCGCTGGAGCGCAGACCAGGTGCGCGAAGACCTGATCGCCAAAGCGCAGGCCTTGCTCCAGCGTCCCGAGGGCCAGGCCCTGGGCGGGCGCAAGATCCAGGAATCGCTGCGCCAGCTGCGCGAACAATGGAAGCATGCGGACCAGGGTGGTGCGCCCAACCACGCGCTGTGGAAGAAATTTGATGAGGCCTGCAATGCCGCCCACAAGGTCGTCGAAGCCTGGCTGGAAAAGTTGCGCAACGAAACAGCGGCGCACAAGGCGCAGCGCCTCGCGCTGATCGAGGAAGTCCGCGCCTGGGCTGCTGAGCATGCCAGCGGCGGCGACTGGAAGGCCGTGCACCGTGCGCTGCTGCAGTTTGCCGAGCGTTGGCGCGAGAGCGGCCATGTGGGAGAAAAGGTCTTTGCCGAACTCCAGCCACAGTGGAAGCAGGCCATGGCATCCGCCAGTGCACCGCTGGACCAGGCGCAGGCCGCCAGCCTGGCACGCCGCCAGGCCATGATTGAGGAAGCCGCCGAACTGGGCGCTGCGCCCAGCCTGCGCATCGATGCGATCAAGGCCCTGCAGCAACGCTGGCAGGCCGAGGCCCACAGCGTGCCCCTGGACCGGCGCCAGGAGCAAAAGCTCTGGGACGCTTTCCGCAAGCCCATTGACGAGGCCTTCAACCGCAAGAGCGCCGAGCGTGAGCGCGGCGCGACGCAGGCCAGCGCGCACGACCGCGCCGTTCTCGAAGCCGCCAAGGCCCTGGAAGCTGCCAACGCCGCAGGTGACGCCCAGCAGATCCGCAGCGCAATGGCCGCACTGGAAGCCGCCCTGCGCGGTCAGGCCCAGGCTGCCCGTGAGGCCGAGGCGGCTGCACCGGCTGCGCAAACCGATGCCGCGGCCCAGGAGCCTGCAGCAGAGACACCAGCCACGGAAGGCGGCGAAGGCAGCGAAGCGCCCGCAGCACCCGCGCCCAAGCCTGCCGCACGCCCGGTGGTGGCCGTGCGTGGGGACGACCGCCCCGGCATGAAGAAGGAAGCGCCCGTTGCTGCCGCACGTGGCACGCGCCCCGGCGAGCGCCGCGATGCGCGCCCTGGCCGTGATGCGGGTCGGCCCGACGCCCGTGGCCCGCGCGACGATGCGCGCGGTGGCGGACGTTTTGGTGACCGCCGCCCCGAAGAGCGTGGCCCCCGCCTGGGCGATGCCGCCTTCCGCGCTCAGCGCGAGGCACTGGAGCATGCACAGCACGCGCTCAAGAAGCTGGCCGCCCAGGCCCATGGTGAAGCCCTCACGCAGTTGCTGAGCGCCTGGGAGAAGCGCGATGACAGCCTGG
Source organism: Giesbergeria sp. (assembly GCA_023150295.1). Classification (GTDB taxonomy): domain Bacteria; phylum Pseudomonadota; class Gammaproteobacteria; order Burkholderiales; family Burkholderiaceae_C; genus Simplicispira. The sequence goes on from JAKLLE010000001.1 coordinate 9,978, forward strand.
TGCCTTCGGCCCAGGAGCTGGGTGGCCGCGTGCAGCCCGCTGTGCGCACGGCCTGGGTGCAGGCCCTGGCGGGCGCGCCCGCAGGGGATGCAGCACAGGCACTGTTGCGCCTGGAAATGGCAGCCGAGGTGCCCACCCCGGCCGAGCACCTGTCCGATCGGCGCATGCTGCAGTTGCACCTGCTGACCCGCCGCAACGACCCCGCCCCCGCAGAAACCTGGGGCCAGGATGCGGCACGCGTGCTGGCCAGCGCCAGCGAGGCTGCCAGCGCCCGCCGCTTGCAGAACGTGCTGAAGGCGTTGCTGCGCAAGTGATGGGTGGCTCCCCATCCGCTGGCCTTGGGCGGCGGGTGGGGCCTGATACGAGCGGGTAGGGCGCAGGGCCTGCGGCAGAAATGAAAAAGGCCGTTGCAAATGCAACGGCCTTTTTTGTTTTGGTGCCCAGGAGAGGACTCGAACCTCCACGGAGTTACCCGCTAGTACCTGAAACTAGTGCGTCTACCAATTCCGCCACCTGGGCATTTCAGGAAAATCAAATTGTATAGCAAGAAAGCGCCTTCCTGAAACCGTTTGCGCTTTTTTGTTTTGAAAAAAGCCGCTGATGCAGCGGCTTTTCGTTAAACTTGGTGCCCAGGAGAGGACTCGAACCTCCACGGAGTTACCCGCTAGTACCTGAAACTAGTGCGTCTACCAATTCCGCCACCTGGGCATTTCAGGAAAGACCAACATTGTATAACAAAAAAATGAACTCCAGCGCCAAGCCTTCGCATCCATCCGACGAGATCGAGGGCGCCGTGCAGGGGCACCGTGACGGCCACGGATTCGTGATCCGTGAAGATGGCCAAGCAGACATCTTCCTTCCCCCCAACGAAATGCGCGCCGTCCTGCACAAGGACAGGGTGCGTGCACGCATCGTGCGCCACGACCGGCGCGGCCGCCCCGAAGGCCGGGTGGTCGAGATCCTGGATCGCCCCGCGCACCCGATCATCGGCCGCCTGCTGCAAGAGAGTGGCGTGTGGATCGTTGCACCCGAAGACAAGCGCTATGGGCAGGACATCCTCATTCCCGCAGGCGCCTTGGGTGCGGCCAAAACCGGGCAGGTGGTGGTGGTGCAACTCACCGAGCCGCCCGCGCTGTTCGGCCAGCCTGTGGGCCGCGTCACCGAGGTGCTGGGCGAGGTGGACGACCCCGGCATGGAGATCGAGATCGCCGTGCGCAAGTACGGTGTGCCGCATGAGTTTTCCGAGGACTGCCTGGCCGAGGCGGGCGCCCTCCCCGACAAGGTGCGCGCCCAGGACAAGAAGCAGCGCATCGACCTGACCGACGTGCCGTTGGTCACCATCGACGGTGAGGACGCGCGCGACTTCGACGACGCCGTGTACTGCGAGCCTGCCAAGGTAGGCCGTGGCAAGGGCTGGCGCCTGCTGGTGGCCATTGCCGACGTGAGCCACTACGTGCAGACTGGTAGCCCCATCGACGTGGACGCGTACGACCGCGCCACCAGCGTGTATTTCCCGCGCCGCGTCATCCCGATGCTGCCCGAGAAGCTCTCCAACGGCCTGTGCTCCTTGAATCCCGACGTAGAGCGCCTGTGCATGGTCTGCGACATGCTGGTCACCGCCAAGGGCGAGGTGCATGCCTACCAGTTTTACCCGGCGGTGATGTTCAGCCACGCGCGCTTCACCTACACCGAGGTGGCCGCCATCCTGGCCAACACGCGCGGCCCCGAAGCTGCCAAGCGCAAGGAGCGTGTGCCCGACCTGCTCAACCTCCACGACGTGTACCGCGCCCTGCTGCAGGCGCGGCGCGAGCGCGGTGCGGTGGACTTTGAAACTACCGAGACCCAGATCGTCTGCGACGAGAACGGCCGCATCGACAAGATCGTGCCGCGCACGCGCAACGACGCGCACCGCCTGATCGAAGAAGCCATGCTCGCCGCCAACGTGTGCAGCGCCGACTTTATTGCACAGGGCAAGCAGCACGGCCTGTTCCGCGTGCACGAGGGCCCCACGCCCGAGAAGCAGGACATCCTGCGCAGCTACCTCAAGGCCATGGCCGTGGGCCTGTCGATCAGCGAGAACCCACAGCCCTCCGAGTTCCAGGCCATTGCCGAGGCGACCAAGGACCGGCCCGACGCGCAGCAGATCCACACCATGCTGCTGCGCTCCATGCAGCAGGCCATCTACACGCCCATCAACAGCGGCCACTTCGGCCTGGCGTTCGATGCCTACACGCACTTCACCAGCCCCATCCGGCGCTACCCCGACCTGCTGGTGCACCGCGTCATCAAGGCCATCCTGGGCAACACCAAGTACCGCCTGCCCATGCTGCCCACGCCGGGCGAAGCGCACGCCAAGCTGACCAAGCGCCTGGCCAGCCGCGTGGCGCCGCCGGGCAAGGTGCCGCGCAAGAAGGAAACCGGCGCCGCGCTGGCCGAAACGCAGGCCTGGGAGGCCGCCGGTCTGCATTGCAGTGCCAACGAGCGCCGCGCCGACGAGGCCAGCCGCGATGTGGAGGCCTGGCTCAAGTGCAAGTACATGCGCGAGCACCTGGGCGAGGAATACGGTGGCGTTGTGTCCTCGGTCACCAGCTTCGGCATTTTCGTCACGCTGGACGCTATGTACGTCGAAGGCCTGGTGCACATCACCGAGCTGGGGGGCGAGTACTTCCGCTTCGACGAAGCCCGCCAGGAACTGCGCGGCGAGCGCAGCGGCATCCGCTATGTGATCGGAACCCGCGTGCAGGTGCAGGTCAGCCGGGTCGATCTGGACGGGCGGCGCATCGACTTCCGCCTGGTCAGCGACATGCCGCAGGAAGGCGCCGTGCGCAGCAAGCCGGGCAAGCCCAACCGGCGCAGCGATGAACCGGAGACCGATGCCCCTGCCGTGCGCGAGCGCCGCTCGCCACGCAACAGCGCCCCCGCAGGCCGCAGCCCGCAGGCGGGCAAGGCGTCCAAGCCTGGGCGTGCCACGGGCTCCGCCAGCAAGGGCGCAGGCAAAACCGCCAAACCCAAGGGCCGCGCAGGCAAGACGCGCCGGGGTTGAGAGGCTGAGGGCGCGTGTGCGCTGCCCGGCGCTGAGGCACCAGCAGTACACTGCCTTTTGCTATTAAATTGATAGCTACTGGCGCTTATTCAGTAAGCGCTAGAGGCCTATTTGGCTTGAATTTTTGCCAGCGCTCCCGCGAGCAGTGGGCCTGATCCTGGGGCGAGATCAGCCGCCTGTCCATGCACAAAAGCGGCGTCGGCGGCGGCCTGTGCAGCTGCCTGGCCCGCCGCCAGGCGTGCGCTCACCAGGCCTGCCAGCACGTCGCCCGTGCCGGCGGTGGCCAGGCGCGCGTTGCCCGTGGGGTTGATGCGGGGCGCGGCCCCCGGCGCAGCGATCACGCTGCCCGAGCCTTTGAGCAACACCACGCAGCCCCAGCGATCGGCCAGCGCCTGCGCGGCGGCCAAGCGGTCGGCCTGCACCGCTTCGCGCGAGCTACCCAGCAGGCGCGCGGCTTCCAGCGGGTGCGGTGTGAGTACCGTGGTGTGCCCACGCTGGGCGCGTTCAGCCAAGGGCTGGGCCAGCGACGGGGTGTCGGCCACGGCGTTGAGTGCGTCGGCATCGAGCACCAGGCGCGGCGCCTGGGCCAGCACGCGGGGCAGCACGGCGCGCACGGCCTCGCCGCCGCCACAGCCGCAGACCACGGTGAGCTGTTCAAGCCGCAGTGCATCGACAAGGCGCAGCATCAGTTCGGGCTGCTGGGGGTCGGTGTCCAGGCGGTGGTCGCCCAGCAGGGCGACGAGCACACGGCCTGCGCCGTGGTGCAGGGCCGCGCGGGCGGCCAGCAGGGCGGCGCCGGTCATGCCCAGGCCGCGCGTGGCCAGGCCTTCGCCGCCGATCACGGCCACGTCGCCGTAGCTGCCCTTGTGGCTGGCGTGCAGGCGTGTTGCGGTGGCCGGGGGGGCGGACAGCCAGGCGCTGGCGGCTTCGCCAGAACAAGGCACGGCCAGGTCGTCCCACCAGACCGTACCGGCCGCATCGCGCCCGGCGCCGGTGAACAGGCCGGGCTTGAGGGTGAGAAGGCTCAGGGTGTGGCGCTGGGCAGGGGGCGCGTCTGCGGGCGCAAAGCCTGGGGCGTACTGCCCGGTATCGGCTTGCAGGCCCGAGGGGATGTCCACGCACAGCACGGGTGCCGGGCTGTGGTGCAGCGCCGTCAGCACCGCCGCCAGGCGTTCCGACGGGGGCGGACGCTGGTCGCCGGGCGCCAGGCCTATGCCCAGCAGTGCGTCTATGCACAGGTCCTGCGGCCCCAGGGGGTGCGGAGCATGGTGGCTGAAGGCAACGCCCGCGTCCTGCGCGCGTTGCCAGGACTGGCGTGCGTCGGCGGGCGCCGTTTCGGGGGCGCCGAGCCAGGTCACCACCACGGGCACGCCTTCGCGGTGCAGCAGCATGGCGGCTTCCAGTCCGTCGCCGCCGTTGTTGCCGGGGCCGCAGGCAATCCAGATGGTGCGTGCATGCGGGGCCAGGGCGCGTGCCAACCGGGCCACGGCCAGCCCGGCGCGCTGCATCAGGGTGTGGGCGGGCAGGGTGGCTGCGGCGCTGCGTTCCAGCCGCCGCGTGGAGGCGGTGTGGTGCAGCGGGTAGGCCTGGGTGGGGTGGATGCGTTGCATGGCGGCATGGGCTCCAAGTGTCCGGCCATTGTGCCGCCGAAGTACGCTGGGGGCGGGTGTGGAAGCGCTACTTCCAGCGTTGCGGTGCCCAGGCATCGGTGGGCAATTCCGGGGGGCGCTGGGCCAGTTGGCCGGCCAGCAGGCGTGCGCTGCCGCAGGCCAAGGCCCAGCCGCTGGCACCGTGGCCCAGGTTCAGCCACACGCCGGGGGCGCCGCTGGGCCCCAGGGCCGGGGCGCCGTCGGGCAGCATGGCGCGGGCGCCGCGCCACACCTGTTCGCCGCTGGTGTGCGTCACGCCGCCGGGGAAACATTCGCCCAGCACGCGGTAGAGCGTGTGCAGCGTGTGCGGATGGGCCTCTTGGGTGCGGCCCAGTTCGGCGCCACCGGCAATGCGCACGCGCTGGCCCAGGCGGGCGATGGTGCTGCCGCTGGCAATGTCCACCACCACGCTCTGGGGCGCGTGCAGGGCCTCGCGCAGCGGCGCGCTGAGGGTGCTGCCGTACAGGGCCGCCAGCGGCAGCCGCAGGCCCAGGGGGCGCAGCAGCGGTGCGGCCTGCGCACCGGCGCACAGCACCACGGCATCGAAGGGACGTGGGCTGGCTTCGCCCCGTATCTGCACGCCCGTGGGCGTGGTGCAGACACGCTCCACCGCAGTGCCCCATTGGAAGTCGGCTCCCAGCCGCTGCGCTGCCTGGCGCAGCAGCAGCGCGAACTGGCGGCAATTGCCTGCCAGCCCTTCGGGCAGGTGCAAGGCGCCCGCCAGGGGCAGGGTGGGGGACAGGCCGGGCTCGATGCGGCGTGCGGTGTCGGCGTCCACTTCGAATGTGGTGTGGCCGGTTTCGCGCAAGGCCTTGAGCAAGGGGGCGGCCGCCTCGGCGTCGTGGGCGCTGCGCAGCAGCAGCAGGGTGCTGGTGCTGTGCTCAAAGGGCAGGTCCAGTTGCTGGGCCAGGTTCAGCAGCCGGGCCTGGCTGTAGCGTGCCAGTTGCAGCAAGGCCAGCCCTGCGGGTTGGGGGCTGTGCGCTGCTCGGGCGGCGGCACGGCGCCACTGGCGCAGCCACGACAGATCGGACAGCGTGAGCTGGCGCCCCAGGCGCATGGGGGCCTGGCGGCCCAGCCAGCGGGTGGGCGCCAGGGGGCCGGGCAGGGCCCAGGGAATGGCCGCTGCCGGGGCCAGCAGGCCGCCGGTGGCAAAGCTGTCCTGGGTGGCAGCGGCGTTGTGGCGGTCGAACACGGTGACGGCATGGCCGTCGGCGGCCAGTTCGTAGGCGGTGGTGACGCCGACGATGCCGGCGCCCACGATGGCGATCTTCATGGATTCAGATACTTTATGGCTTTTAGCGCTTGATGGTATTGCGCTTGTAGCTATTGTTTTTGTAGCGTTTCTTCGATCTGAAGGCCCGCGTGCAGCACGGTGTCGTCGTGCAATGCGGCGTGCCAGACCATCAGACCCACGGGCAGTTCACCCGCAGTGTGGCAGGGCAGCGAGAGTGCGCAGCCGTCCAGCAGATTGACCGGGCTGGTGTTGCGCAGCAGCAGGGCGTTGACGCGGAAGAACTCGGCGTCGCGCGCCGCATCCAGTGCGGCGTCCTGTCCGTCGGCCGGGGCCACGCTGGCCAGCAGCGGCGCTGTGATGGGCACCGTGGGCGAGAGCAGGGCATCGTAGTCAGCCATGCAGGCCTGCATGTCCGTGATCCAGTGTTGGCGCGAGCGCAGCAGGTCGACGTATTCCCAGGCCCGCAGCGTGGCGCCGGCCTCGATGCGCTTGCGCACGCGCGGGTCGTAGCGCTCGCCCGCGCGCTGCAACAGTTCGCGGTGCCAGGCGTAGCTTTCGGGCGCGGCAAAGCCGTAGGCGGGCTGCTGCTGCATGGGGGGCAGGGCGATCTCGGTAATCTGCGCACCGGCCTGGCGCAGTTGTGCCAGCGTGCGTTCAAAAGCCCGGGCCACAGGGGCGTCCAGCCCGTCGAGGAACACCGTGGTGGGCACGGCCAGCCGCAGTGCGGGCAGGGGCGCCGTGCTGCGCGCCACAAGGCGCTGGGCCAGCACCTCGTGCACCACGATGGCGTCACGCACCGAGCGTGTGGTGGCGCACACGGTGTCCAGCGTGGTGGACAGCGGCAGTGCGCCCTGCGTGGGCACCAGCCGGGCTGTGTTCTTGAAGCCCACGACGCCATTGAGCGCCGCCGGAATGCGGATGGAGCCGCCCGTGTCCGAGCCCAGGCCAACGAAAGCCGCCCCCGTGGCCACCGACACCGCAGCGCCCGAGGAAGAGCCGCCCGGCACGCGTGCCGGGTCACTCAGGGCGCCAAAGCGCCCGTCATAGGCCGCCGGGGTGCCATGGTGCGGGTTGACGCCCACGCCGGAAAAGGCGAACTCGGTCATGTTGGTGCGGCCTATGACCACCCCGCCCGCTGCACGCAGTCGTGCCACGGCCGGGCTATCGGCTGTGGCGGCAGGGGCATCTGCCAGCACCACCGACCCTGCAGGGGTGGGTTGGCCCTGCAGGTCGAACAGGTCTTTCACCGAAACGGCCAGCCCCGCCAGAGGCAGGCGCTGCAGGGCGGGGTCGGCCGCCTGGGTGAGGGCCTCGTCGAAGCAGGTGCGGGTGAACGCATGGCGGCAGGCAGCGGATTGCGCGGCGGCAATGGCGCGCTCCATTTCCTGTGGCGCGCTGGTCTGGTGCGACTGCAGCATGCGCCGGGTGGTGTCAAGGTCTGGGAGCATGCGTGTGCTAGAATCTTTGGGTTTTGCTGGGAGCGGCTGCAAGCGCAGTGGCCTTGGCAAGACAAATCGCAAACCAGTCCAAACAAGGTGTTGCTGCCCGCCAGGGCGCAATTGTCGGGCTGGATTTTAGACCCAACCTTCGGAGAATCTCTATGTCCGTGACCATGCGCGAAATGCTGGAAGCCGGTGTCCACTTCGGCCACCAAACCCGCTTCTGGAACCCCAAGATGGCCCCCTACATCTTTGGCCATCGCAACAAGATCCACATCATCAACCTGGAAAAGTCGCTCCCGCTGCTCCAGGGTGCTGCCAAGTTCGCGCAGCAACTGTCGGCCAACCGCGGCAACATCCTGATCGTCGGCACCAAGCGCCAGGCCCGTGACATCGTGGCCGCCGAAGCGCAGCGCGCTGGCGTGCCTTTCGTCAACCAGCGTTGGCTGGGCGGCATGCTGACGAACTTCAAGACCGTCAAGACCTCGATCAAGCGCCTCAAGGACATGAAGGCCCAGCAAGAAACCGGGCTGGAATCGCTGAGCAAGAAAGAGCAACTGATGTTCGTTCGCGAGATCGAAAAGCTCGAAAAGGACATCGGCGGCATCCAGGACATGACCACGCTGCCCGACGCCATCTTCGTGGTGGACGTGGGCTTCCACAAGATCGCCATCGCCGAAGCCAAGAAGCTGGGCATTCCGCTGATCGGTGTGGTTGATACCAACCACTCGCCCGAAGGCATCGACTACGTGATCCCCGGCAACGACGACTCCGCCAAGGCCGTGGAGCTGTACGTGCGCACGATCGCCGACGCCATCGTCGAAGGCCGTAACAACGCTGTCGCCGAAGTGGTGAAAGCTGTGGGCGAGGGTTCCGACGAATTCGTGGAAGTGGAAGAGTCCGCTGCCTGAGGCCCCGGCCCGCGCACTGAACTGCGCGAAAAAAAGTGGGGCTCGAACAGCCCCCTTTTTTTATCTGTTGAACTGAACTGAATACGGAGAAAACACAATGGCTGCAATTACCGCAAGCATGGTTGCCGAACTGCGCGGCAAGACCGACGCTCCCATGATGGAGTGCAAGAAGGCCCTGACCGAGGCCGACGGCGACATGGCCAAGGCCGAAGAGCTGCTGCGCGTCAAGCTGGGCACCAAGGCAGGCAAGGCCGCTTCGCGCGTGACCGCCGAAGGCGTGGTCGCCAGCTTCATCGACGGCACTACCGGCGCGCTGATCGAAGTCAACAGCGAAACCGACTTCGTGAGCAAGAACGACAGCTTCATCGCACTGGCCAAGGCTGCTGCCGAACTCGTGGCCAAGCACAGCCCCGCCAACATCGAGGCCCTGGGCGCGCTGCCCTACGCGCAAGACGGCTTTGGCCCTACGCTGGAAGAGGTGCGCAAGGGCCTGATCGGCAAGATCGGCGAAAACATGTCCTTCCGCCGTTTCAAGCAGTTCTCGGGCAGCAAGCTGGCGTCCTACCTGCACGGCACGCGCATCGGCGTGGTGGTCGAGTTTGACGGCGACGAAGCCGCCGCCAAGGACGTCGCCATGCACATCGCCGCCATGAAGCCCGTGGCACTGACCAGCAACGACGTGCCTGCCGACCTGATCGAAAAAGAGCGTTCGGTCGCTGCCGCCAAGGCCGCTGAAGACAAGGCCAAGGCCCTGGCCGAAGGCAAGCCTGTACAGTCCGACGAAATCGTTGCCAAGCGCATCGAGGGCGGTGTGCAGAAGTTCCTCAAGGAAGTCTCCCTGTTCAACCAGGCCTTCGTGAAGAACGACAAGCAGACCGTCGAGCAGATGCTCAAGGCTGCAGGCACCACGGTCAAGGGCTTTACGCTCTACGTCGTGGGCGAAGGCATCGAGAAGAAGCAGGACGACTTTGCTGCTGAAGTGGCTGCCCAGGTGGCAGCCGCCAAGGGCGCCGCCTGATTTTTGCTGCCGCGCCTGCCGTCGATTGACTCAACCCCCTTTCACCTATGGAGCCTGCCATGACCGTCGCCACCCCAGCCTACAAGCGGATTTTGCTCAAGCTGTCGGGTGAGGCGCTCATGGGGGACGACGCCTTCGGCATCAACCGCGCGACCATCGTGCGCATGGTGCAGGAGGTGGCTGAGGTCACCCGCATGGGCGTGGAGGTGGCGGTGGTGATCGGCGGCGGCAATATCTTCCGCGGCGTGGCCGGTGGTGCCGAGGGCATGGACCGCGCCACCGCCGACTACATGGGCATGCTGGCCACGGTGATGAACGCCCTGGCCCTGGCCGACGCGATGGACAAGCAGGGCCTGACGGCCCGCGTCATGTCCGCCATCTCGATCGAGCAGGTGGTGGAGCCCTACGTGCGCCCCAAGGCGCTGCAGTACCTCGAAGAGGGCAAGGTGGTGGTGTTTGCCGCAGGCACGGGCAACCCCTTCTTCACCACCGACACGGCTGCTGCACTGCGTGGTGCCGAAATCGGTGCCGAGCTGGTGCTCAAGGCCACCAAGGTCGATGGCGTGTACACCGCCGATCCGCACAAGGACCCGACGGCCACGCGCTATGCCCAACTCAGCTTCGACGAAGCCATGGTGCGCAATCTGGGCATCATGGACGCCACGGCCTTTGCGCTGTGCCGTGACCAGAAACTGCCCGTCAAGGTGTTCTCGATCTTCAAGCCCGGTGCGCTCAAGCGCGTGGTGCTGGGCGAGGATGAAGGCACCCTGGTGTACGCCTGACGTCCATCCCCGTGTGAGGAGAAAAACATGATCGCCGACATCAAGAAGAATGCAGAGGCCAAGATGGGCCAGTCCATCGCGGCTTTCAAAAACAACCTCGCCAAGATCCGCACCGGCCGCGCCAGCCCTGGGCTGCTCGACAGCGTGCAGGTCGAGTACTACGGCTCCATGGTGCCGCTGTCCCAGGTGGCCAACGTGTCCTTGCTGGACTCGCGCACGCTGAGCGTGCAGCCCTGGGAAAAAGGCATGGGTGCCAAGATCGAGAAGGCCATTCGCGAAAGCGACCTGGGTTTGAACCCCGCCAGCATGGGCGATCTGATCCGCGTGCCGCTGCCGCCCATGAGCGAAGAGCGCCGCAAGGAAATGACCAAGCTGGCACGCAACGAAGGCGAGGCCGCCAAGGTGGCCGTGCGCAACCTGCGCCGCGATGCCAACGAAGCCGTCAAGAAGCTGGTCAAGGACAAGCAGGCGTCCGAAGACGACCAGAAGCGCGCCGAGGCCGACATCCAGAAGGTCACCGACCGGCACATTGCCGAGATCGACACGCTGGTTGCTTCCAAGGAACAGGAGATCATGGCAGTCTGACGGCTGCCATGGTTCACATTCCTTCCATGGCTGCTGCTTTGGTGCCGCCACGGCATGTGGCCATCGTCATGGATGGCAACGGCCGCTGGGCCCAGCGCCGTTTTCTTCCGCGCCTGGCAGGTCACCGGCAGGGCGTGGAGTCGCTGCGCCGCTGCGTGCAGGCCTGCGCCCAGCGCGGCATTGGCGTGCTCACGGTGTTCGCGTTTTCGTCCGAGAACTGGAACCGCCCGCAGGACGAGGTGTCAGGCCTGATGGAACTGCTGGCCAAGGCCCTCACGCGCGAAGTGCCGCAACTGTGCAAGGACGGCGTGCGCCTGCACTTTGTGGGCGAGCGCACCGGTCTGTCCGACAAGGTGCGCGAAGGCCTGGCCCAGGCCGAGCGCGAAACGGCGCACAACAGCCGCCTCATCCTCAACGTGTGCTTCAACTACGGCGGCCGCTGGGACATGGCCCAGGCGGCAGCGCAACTCGCCGCGCGCGGCGAAGCCATCACCGAAGCCAGCCTGGACCGCGCCATGGCCTTGTCGCACGTGCCGGACCCGGACCTGTTGATCCGCACCGGCGGCGAGATGCGCCTGAGCAACTTTCTGCTTTGGCAGGCGGCCTACACAGAGCTGGTGTTCAGCGACCGCCTGTGGCCCGAATTCGATGAAGCGGCGCTGGACGAGGCCATTGCCGCCTTCCACGCCCGCGAGCGCCGTTTTGGCAAGACCTCAGAACAAGTGAAAGCTTGACATGCTCAAGCAGCGCATTCTTACTGCCCTGGTTCTGTTGGCCATTTTGCTGCCCGCCTTGTTTTACCCGTCACCCGTGCCGTTCACGGCGGTCATTCTGGTGCTGATGGCGGCGGCGGCCTGGGAATGGGGGCGGCTCAATGCCTGCGGGCCTGTGGGTTCGGTGCTGGTGGGCGCTGCCTGCCTGGCGCTGTGCGCTGCGTCCTGGGCGCTGGGCTGGGTGCAGCGCCCCCTGGGGGCGCTCTGGCTGGCTGGCGGTGCCTGCTGGGTGCTGGGCAGCGCCTGGCTGCTGCGTGCGGGCGTGCCTGGGTGGCCGCGGGTTCCGGCGGCGCTGAGGCTGGTGGCGGGCATTGCCGCGCTGTGGTTGGCCTGGCTGGCTGTGGTGCAGGCGCGCGCGCTGGGCGTCAATTTTTTGCTTTCGGTGATGTGTCTGGTCTGGATGGCCGACATCGCCGCCTACTTTGCGGGCCGCAAGTTTGGCCTGCGCTTCACGCGCGCCAAGTTGGCGCCCTCCATCAGTCCCGGCAAGAGCTGGGAGGGCGTATGGGGTGGCGTGGCGGGCGTGCTGTTGCTGGCGCTCGCATGGGTGCTTGCCGATGTGCATTTCCAGGCCGATCAACCGAGCTTCTACACCGTGGTGGCGCGCCAGGGCTGGTGGCTGTTGCTCGCCGTGGCCTTGTTCATGACGGCCATGAGCGTGGCGGGTGACCTGGTGGAATCGCTCATCAAGCGCAGCGCGGGCGTCAAGGACAGCAGCCAGTTGCTGCCCGGCCATGGCGGTGTGCTCGACCGCGTGGACGCGCTGCTGCCCACGCTGCCGCTGGCCCTGATGATCACAACGCTGCTCTTCCCATGAAACAACGCATCACGGTGCTCGGATCGACGGGATCCATAGGCACCAACACGCTGGATGTGGTGGCGCGCCACCCCGAGCGCTTCGAAGTCTTTGCACTCAGCGCGGCCACGCAGGTCGATGCGCTGCTGGCGCAGTGCGCACGCTTTGCCCCGCGCTACGCCGTGATGGCCAGCCCGGAACATGCGCGCGAGCTGGCCGAAAGATGTAAGCAAAATGGGCTTGCAACGCAGGTGATTCAAGCGCAAGACGCTATCGAAATAATAGCATCTCATGCTGAAGTGGATGTGGTGATGGCGGCCATTGTCGGCGCGGCCGGGCTGGCGCCCTGCCTGGCGGCGGCGCGTGCGGGCAAGCGCCTGCTGCTGGCCAACAAGGAGGCGCTGGTGGTGGGGGGCGAGGTCTTCCTGCAGGCCGTGCGCGAAGGGGGTGCCACGCTGTTGCCCATCGACAGCGAGCATTCGGCCATCTTCCAGTCCCTGCCCGAAGACCCATCCACCTGGCAGCGCCGCGTGGACAAGATCATCCTCACCGCATCGGGCGGTCCGTTCCGCCAGCGCGATCCCCACACCTTGCGTGAGGTTACGCCAGAGCAGGCCTGCGCCCACCCCAACTGGGTCATGGGGCGCAAGATCTCGGTCGATTCGGCCACCATGATGAACAAGGCGCTTGAGGTCATCGAGGCGCGGTACCTCTTCGGCCTGCCGCCGCGCAAGCTGGACGTGGTCATCCACCCGCAAAGCATCATCCATTCGATGGTGCAGTACACCGACACGTCGGTGGTGGCGCAGTTGGGCACGCCCGACATGCGCGTGCCCATCGCCTACGGGCTGGGCTGGCCCGAGCGCGTGGCGTCGGGGGCTGCGGCGCTCGACTTCCATGCCCTGGGCGCCATGACCTTCGAGGCCATCGACGACCACGGGCATCCCGAGCGTTTTCCGGGCCTGCGCCTGGCCTGGGAGGCGCTGGAGGCGCCTGCAGGTACCACAGCCGTGCTCAACGCGGCCAACGAGGTGGCCGTGGCGAGCTTTCTGGAGCGGCGCATCCGCTTCGACCAGATCCATGCACTGAACCTGGAAACTTTGTCCAGCGTGGCAGTCTCCAAGCCCGAATCGCTCGACGACCTGCTGGCGCTGGACCAGCAAGCCCGCTCCAGCGCACAACGCATTGCGCAGCGGCTGGCCTGATCGAGTGGGCCACACCACGCCACGGGAGTTTTCATGCTGACCCTTGTTGCCTTCATCGTTGCCATTGGCCTCTTGATTGCCGTGCACGAATACGGCCACTACCGTGTGGCCGTGGCCTGTGGCGTGAAGGTGCTGCGGTTTTCGGTGGGTTTTGGCAAGCCTTTGCTGCGCTGGCAGCCCAAGGGCTCGCCCACCGAGTTCGTCGTGGGCGCCTTCCCGTTGGGGGGCTTTGTGCGCATGCTGGACGAGCGTGAAGCGCCCGTGCCGCCCGAAGAACGCCACCTCGCCTTCAACACGCAGCCGCTGCGCTCGCGCGCACTCATCGTGGCCGCCGGGCCGGTGGCCAACCTGGTGCTGGCCGTGGCGCTGTATGCGCTGGTCAACTGGATGGGCGTGCAGGAGCCCATGGCCTATCTGTCCAAGCCGGTGGCGGGCTCGGTGGCGCAGTCGGCTGGCCTGCAAGGTGGCGAGTTGGTGCGCCGTGCCGCGCTGGGTGATGAGGATGAGATGCCCGTGCGTTCCTTTGAGGACCTGCGCTGGCTGCTGGCCCGCGGGGCACTGGAATCGCGGGCCGCGCGCCTGGTCGTCGAGCCCACGCCAGGCGCTGCCGAGCGCACCGTGCACCTGGCGCTGCAGGATATCGACACCCGCAATGCCGACCACCGCTTGATGCAGCTCATCGGCATCACCGGCCCCTGGACCCAGCCCCTGGTGGGTGAGCTGGTGGCGGGTGGTGCGGGCGAGCGCTCGGGCCTGCAGGCGGGTGATGTGGTGCTGCGCGTCGGTGCCACCGATGTGGTGGACGGGGCCCAGTTGCGCGCCTTGATCCGGGGTTCTGTGCAGGGCCAGGAGCCGCTGGCCCAGACCTGGCGCGTCGAGCGCGCGGGCCGGGTGCTGGAGCTGCAGGTGCTGCCCGAAGTGCAGCAGGAGCAGGGTGAAACCATTGGCCGCATTGGCGCCTACGTGGGCGGGCGCCCCCAGTTTGCGACCGTGCAGTACGGGCCGCTGGAAGGCGTACTCAAGGGGGCGGAGCGCACCTGGCAGGTGTCCGTGCTCACGCTCAAGATGATGGGGCGCATGCTGATCGGCGAGGCCTCGCTCAAGAACATCAGCGGCCCGCTGACGATTGCCGACTATGCGGGACGGTCCGCCAGCCTGGGGCTGGCGCAGTACCTGGGTTTTCTGGCGCTGATCAGCGTGAGTCTGGGTGTGTTGAACCTCTTGCCGCTGCCCGTCCTAGATGGGGGGCACCTGATGTATTATCTTTGGGAGGGTGTGACGGGCAGGAGCGTCTCGGACGCCTGGATGGAGCGCCTGCAGCGCGGCGGTGTTGCCGTGCTGTTTCTGATGATGTCCATCGCCTTGTTCAACGATCTCACCCGGCTCTTTGGCTAACCTACTGGCTGCCCTGGCATGCGCTGGGGTGGCACCGGTTTCATTCATGAAAAAACAATCCAATCGCTTCGGTGTGCGCACCGCCACGGCCGTTGCAGCCATGTTTCTTGCCGCGCATGCGGCCTGGGCCCTGGAGCCCTTCAAGGTGCAGGACATCCGTGTCGAAGGCCTGCAGCGTGTAGAGCCCGGCACCGTGTTTGCGTCCATGCCGCTGCGCGTGGGCGATACCTACAACGACGAGCGGGGTGCGGCAGCCATCCGGGCCTTGTTTGCCCTGGGCCTGTTCAAGGATGTGCGCCTGGAGGCCGTGGGGGGCGTGTTGGTGGTGGTGGTGGAAGAGCGCCCCACCGTGGCCGATGTGGATTTCGCCGGTGCACGCGAGTTCGACAAGGATGCCTTGAAAAAGGCCATGCGCGACATCGGACTGACCGATGGCCGCCCCTACGACAAGGCGCTGACCGACCGTGCCGAGCAGGAGCTCAAGCGCCAGTACATCAACAAGAGTTTCTATGGCGCCGAGGTGGTCACCACCGTGACCCCCATCGAGCGCAACCGCGTGAACCTGACCTTCACCATCACCGAAGGCGACACGGCACGCATCAAGGACATCCGCATCGTCGGCAACAAGGCCTTCAATGAATCCACCCTCAAGGGCTTGTTCGATCAGGACACGGGCGGTTGGCTGAGCTGGTACACCAAGTCTGACCGCTACGCACGCTCCAAGCTCAATGCGGACCTGGAAACGCTGCGCTCGTACTACCTGCAGCGCGGCTACCTGGAGTTCCGTGTCGATTCGACCCAGGTCGCCATCTCGCCGGACAAGCAGGAAATCACCATCACGGTCAACGTGACTGAAGGTGAGCGTTTCGTGGTTTCCAGCGTCAAGCTCGAAGGCAACTACCTGGAGCGTGATGAGGAGTTCAAATCGCTGGTCACCATCCGCGCAGGCGAGCCCTACAACGTGGACCAGGTGACCGAGACCACCAAGGCGTTTTCCGAGCATTTCGGCAACTTCGGCTTTGCGTTTGCGCGCATCGAGGCAGTGCCCGAGATCGACCGCGAAACCAACCGCGTGGCCCTGGTGCTGCAGGCCGACCCGGTGCGCCGAGCCTACGTACGCCGCATCCATGTGGCGGGCAACAACCGCACGCGGGACGAGGTGGTGCGCCGCGAGTTCCGCCAGTTCGAGTCGTCTTGGTACGACGGTGAAAGGATCCGCCTCTCGCGCGACCGTGTGGACCGCCTGGGCTTTTTCACCGAAGTCAACGTCGAGACCCAGGAAGTGCCCGGCGCGCCCGACCAGGTCGATCTGGTCATCAACGTGGCTGAAAAGCCCACTGGCTCGCTGCAATTGGGCGCAGGCTTTTCGAGCGCTGAAAAGCTGTCGTTCTCCTTTGCCATCAAGCAGGAGAACATCTTCGGCTCGGGCAACTACCTGGGGGTGGATGTCAACACCAGCAAATTCAAGCGCACCCTGGTGTTCAGCACCACCGATCCGTATTTCACCAAGGACGGCATTTCGCGCACGGTGGATCTGTACTACCGCACTGACAAACCCTATGAAGACCAGGGCGGCAACTACCAACTCGTGACGACCGGCGGCAGCGTGCGCTTTGGTGTGCCATTCACCGAAACCGACACGGTCTATTTTGGTGGCGGCCTGGAAAACACCCGTATCAAGTCGGGCACCAACATTCCGGCGGCCTACCTGGCCTACGCCGATCGCTATGGCGCCAGCAGCACCGGGGTTCCGTTGACCATCGGCTGGTCGCGCGACGGCCGCGACAGCGCGCTGGCGCCCAATTCCGGCATTTACCAGCGCCTCAACACCGATTGGTCGGTGGCGGGCGATGCGCGCTACCTGCGCGCCAACTACCAATACCAGCAGTACGTGCCGCTGAGCAAGAAATTCACGCTGGCCTTCAACGGTGAACTGGGTTGGGGCAAGGGTTTCAATGGCCGTCCCTTCCCCGTGTTCAAGAACTTCTACTCGGGTGGTCTGGGTTCGGTGCGTGGTTTCGACCAGGGCACCCTGGGCCCGCGCGACGTCACCGGCGCCTCGCTCGGTGGCCCCAAGAAAGTCACCTTCAACACAGAACTCATTGCTCCGTTCCCTGGCGCAGGCAACGACCGCACCTTGCGGCTCTTTACCTTCCTGGACGTGGGCAATGTGTACGGCGAAGAGGAGAAGCTGCGCATGAGCGAATTGCGCGCCTCCGTCGGCGTAGGTTTGAGCTGGATTTCCCCGTTGGGTCCGCTGCGCCTTGCGTATGCCCAGCCCGTGCGCAAGTTTGCGGGCGATAGAATCCAGAAATTGCAATTCCAGATCGGAACGTCCTTCTAATGAAACATCTTTCCCGTTCACTCGCCCTGGTTCTGATGCTCAGCGGTTTCGGTGCAGCCGCACCGGCCTATGCTGAATTCAAGGCGGGCTTCATCCACACCGACCGTGTGTTCCGTGAAGCCAGCTCGGCCAAAGCCGCGCAGGCCAAGCTGGAGCAGGAGTTCTCGCGCCGCGACAAGGAAATCAACGATCTGGGCAACACGCTCAAGACGGCTACCGAGAAGTTCGAGCGCGATGCGCCCACGCTGTCGGAAAGCCAGCGCCAGACCCGCCAGCGCCAGCTCATGGATCAGGATCGTGAACTGCAGCGCAAGCGCCGCGAATTCCAGGAAGACCTGAACGCCCGCAAGAACGAAGAGCTGAACCAGCTGGGCGAGCGCATCAACAAGGTCGTCAAGCAACTGGCCGAGCAGGACAAGTACGACATCATCGTGGATCAGGCGGTGTACATCAACCCGCAGCACGACATCACCGACAAGGTGATCAAGGCCCTCAATGGTGCGTCCAAGTAAGGTCTGCCTGAAGCGGGTGGGTGCTGCGTGAGCGTGCCACTGGGCCACTTCATCGAGGCACTGGGCGGCACGCTCGAAGGAAATCCCGACCAGCCCATCGCCCGCCTGGCCCCGCTGGAGGCTGCGGGGCCGCAGGATCTGAGTTTCCTCAGCAACCCGCGCTACCAGCAGCAACTGGCCGCCTCCCAGGCGGCCTGTGTCATTGTGGCCCCTGCCATGCGCGAGGCGGCACGGCAGCGCGGTGCCTGCATCGTGGCAGACGACCCCTACGTGTACTTCGCGCGCGCCACCCAGTGGTGGAAGCGCCAGCACGCACCTGCGGTGCCGCCGGGCGTGCACCCCAGCGCCGTGGTGCACCCCGAGGCCGTGGTGGAAGCCAGCGCCTGCATTGGCCCGCTGTGCGTGGTCGAGCGCGGTGCGCACATTGGTGCCCACAGCTGGCTCAAGTCGCGCGTCACCGTGGGCGAGGACTGCCACATCGGCGCACGCTGCATCGTGCATGCCGGTGCCGTGATCGGTGCCGACGGCTTCGGCTTCGCGCCTGAAAAAGGCGCCTGGGTCAAGATCGAGCAACTGGGTGCCGTGCGCATCGGCGACGATGTGGAAATCGGCGCCAACACCTGCATAGACCGTGGTGCCCTGGGCGACACGGTCATCGAAGACGGCGTCAAGCTCGACAATCTGGTGCAGGTCGGTCACAACGTGCACATTGGGCGCCACTCGGCCATGGCCGGGTGCGTGGGTATTGCAGGGAGCGCGCGCATTGGTGCGCACTGCACCGTGGGCGGCGGCGGCATCGTGCTGGGCCACCTCACGCTGGCCGACCATGTGCATGTGTCGGCAGCCACCACGGTCACGCGCTCACTCCACCAGGCGGGGCAGTACACCGGCATGTTCCCTATCGACGACAATGCGCGCTGGGAAAAGAACGCCGCCACGCTCAAGCAGCTGCACAGCCTGCGCGAGCGCATCAAGGCCCTGGAAGGGCTGGTTCAGAACAACAAGACAGAGCAACGTTCATGATGGACATCCAAGCAATTCTCAAGCAACTGCCCCACCGTTATCCGTTTCTGCTGGTGGACAGGGTGCTGGACCTGGAGAGCAACCAGCGCATCCAGGCAATAAAGAACGTCACGTTCAACGAGCCCTATTTCATGGGGCATTTCCCCGGTCGCCCGGTGATGCCGGGCGTTTTGATCCTCGAAGCCCTGGCGCAGGCCGCCGGGCTGCTGGCGTTTGACGCCATGGGCAAGGTGCCGGACGAAAACAACATCTACTACTTCGTGGGCATCGACGGTGCGCGCTTCAAGCGCCCGGTGGAGCCGGGCGATCAGCTCCTGCTGGACATCACCATCGACCGCGTGCGCGGCGGCATCTGGAAGTTCAAGGGTGTTGCCCGCGTGGGCGACGAGGTGGCCTGCGAGGCCGAGCTGATGTGCACCATGCGCGCCGTGGGTTGACGCCAGGCATCCACCAGGGCAGGGCAGCGCCGTGAGCCACATCCACCCGACCGCCGTCGTCGATGCGCAGGCGTGCATCGACGAGCGTGCCAGCATTGGCCCCTATGCCGTGATCGGCCCGCATGTGCGCATCGGTCCAGGCACCACGGTGGGCGCGCACTGCGTGATCGATGGGCACACCACCATCGGCCAGGACAATCGCATCTACCCGTTCGCATCGCTGGGAGCGGCGCCGCAGGACAAGAAGTACGGTGGCGAGCCCACCGAGCTGCGCATCGGGGATCGCAACACCATTCGCGAGTTCTGCACCTTCAACACCGGCACCGCGCAGGACAAGGGCGCCACCACCATCGGTAACGACAACTGGATCATGGCCTACGTGCACATCGCGCACGACTGCCTGGTGGGCGACCACACCACCATGGCCAACAACGCCACGCTGGCCGGGCATGTGGAGGTGGGCGACTGGGCCACGGTTGGCGGCCTGACCGGCGTGCTGCAGCGCATGCGCATCGGCGCGCACACCATGGTGGGTTTTTCCAGCCACGTGGGCAAGGACGTACCGCCTTTCATGGTGGTGGACGGCAATCCGCTGGCGGTGCGCGGCGTGAATCTGGTGGGGCTGCGTCGGCGTGATTTTTCCGACCAGCGCATCAGCGCTATCCGCGAGATGCACAAGCTTCTCTACCGCCAGGGGCTGACACTGGAGCAGGCGCGTGCCGCGATGGCGCAACTGCCTGCCACGTATCCCGAGGCAGCGCAGGATGTGGCCCTGATGGACGCCTTCCTGGCCAGCTCCGTGGCGGGCATCGCCCGCTGAGTGGCAGGGGGCCGCGCATGACGAGCACACCCCGCATCGCGATGGTGGCGGGCGAAACCTCTGGCGACCTGCTGGCCGGGCTGCTGCTGGACGGGCTGCAGGCCCTGTGGCCGGGGCTGCAGGCGCAGGGCATTGGCGGCCCACAGATGGCACGGCGCGACTTCGAGGCCTGGTGGCCCAGCGAGCGCCTGGCCGTGCATGGCTACAGCATCGAGGTGTTCCGGCGCCTGGCGGGCATCATGGCCATCCGCAGGCAGTTGCGCCAGCGTTTGCTGCAGAACCGGCCCGACGTCTTCATCGGTGTGGATGCGCCCGACTTCAACCTGGGCCTGGAAGCCGACCTGCGCGCCGCAGGCACCCGGACCGTGCACTTTGTCTGCCCCTCCATCTGGGCCTGGCGCGCCGAGCGCGTGGAAAAAATCCGCCGCGCCGCCAGCCATGTGCTGTGCATCTTTCCCTTTGAGCCCGAATTGCTGGCGCGCCACGGCATCGGCGCCACCTATGTGGGCCACCCGCTGGCCGGTGTCATTCCCCTGGAACCTGACCGCAGCGCTGCCCGCGCCGCGCTGGGCCTGGCGCCCCACGACCGGGTGCTGGCCATTCTGCCGGGCAGCCGCTCGGCCGAGGTACAGTACATTACCCCCAAGTTTTTTGAGGCTGCAGCGCTTGTCCAGCAAGCGCAATCAGCTATCAAAATGATAGTGCCTGCGGTGCCTACCTTGCGTGAACGCATTGAGCAGGCCGCAAGCGCGGCGGGCTTGGCAGGGCGTGTGCAGGTGCTCAGCGGCCAGTCGCACACCGCGCTTGCGGCCTGCGATGTGACCCTGATCGCCAGCGGCACGGCCACACTGGAGGCAGCGCTGTTCAAGCGCCCCATGGTGATTGGCTACCACATGCACCCGCTGAGCTGGCGGCTCATGCGCCGCAAGCAGCTGCAGCCCTGGGTGGGGCTGCCCAACATTCTGAGTGGTGAATTCGTCGTGCCCGAACTGCTGCAGGACGCTGCCACCCCGCAGGCGCTGGCAGCCGCCGTGCTCGACTGGTTCCACGCCCTGGACCACGACGCAGCGCGCATGGCCGCGCTGCACCAACGCTTCACTGCGCTGCACGAGAGCCTGCGGCGCCCAACACCCCAACTTGCTGCCGATGCGATCCAGAAAGTCCTCGCCACCCCCCATGCCTGAACAGGCCACGCTGGCCTGGCCCATGCCGCAAGGCCTGGTGGCCGGGGTGGATGAAGCAGGCCGCGGCCCCCTGGCGGGGCCGGTGGTGGCCGCTGCCGTCATCCTGGACGAGCGCCAGCCCATCGCCGGGCTGGCGGATTCCAAAAAGCTCACCGCCCTGCGGCGCGAGCGCCTGTTCGACGAAATCCGTGCCAAGGCGCTGTGCTGCAGTGTGGCCGAGGCCAGCGTGGAAGAGATCGACCGCCTCAACATCCTGCAGGCCACCTTGCTAGCCATGCGCCGGGCCGTGCAGGGCCTGCGGCTCAAGCCCGCGCTGGTGCTGGTCGATGGCAACCGCCTGCCGGTGCTGGACGTTCCCGCACAGGCCATCGTCAAGGGCGATGCGCTGGTGCCCGCCATCTCGGCGGCCTCCATCCTGGCCAAGGTGCACCGCGACCGCTGGTGCGCCGAGGTGCACGCGCAGTACCCGCAGTATGGTTTTGATGCCCACAAGGGCTACGGCACCGCCGCGCACCTGCAGGCCCTGCGCGCGCACGGCGCCAGCCCGCTGCACCGCCGCTCGTTTGCGCCCGTGGCCCAGCACCTGGAGGCTGCGCCATGAGCTCCGTGCCGGTGAGGCTGGTGCAGTCGCGTGACAACGCCTTTGTCAAGGAACTGCGCCGCCTGGCGCAGGACAGCACGGCCTACCGCAAGCAGGGCCGCCTGTGGCTGGAGGGCGACCACCTGTGCCGCGCTGCGCTGGCACGCGGCCTGCGCCCGGCTGTGGCCGTTTTTTCAGAGTCTTTTTGGCCTCTGGCACCCGCTGAATGGGCGCAATGCGCTACAAAAATCATAGTGCTTTCGGATGCGCTGTTTGCTGACATCAGCGCGCTGGAGTCCCCCGCGGCCATGGGCTATGTACTCGATCTGCCCGCCGTTCAGGCGCTGGACCCGCTGATGCCCAGCGTGGTGCTGGACCGGGTGCAGGACGCGGGCAACGTCGGCTCCATCCTGCGCAGTGCGGCAGCCTTTGGCTTTGGGCAGGTGCTGGCGCTCAAGGGCAGTGCCGCGCTGTGGTCGCCCAAGGTGCTGCGTGCGGGCATGGGCGCCCACTTTGGCCTGCGCCTGCACGAAGGCCTGGCGGTCGAGGATCTGCAGGCCCTGCGTGTGCCGCTGCTCGTCACCCATGTGCACGGGGGCGACTATCTGCACCAGGCCGCGCTGCCCTGGCCCTGCGCCTGGGTGCTGGGGCATGAGGGGCAGGGCGTGTCCGACGCGATGCTGGCGCAGGCGCAGCAGCGCATCCGCATCGCGCAGCCGGGGGGTGAGGAGTCGCTCAACGTGGCGGCGGCGGCGGCCATTTGCTTGCACGCCAGCGCGGCAGGGCGCTGATTCCGCTCATTTCCCCAGCGGCTGCGCCGGGGCAAGTGCCACGCTCATACCGTCGCGCACCAAGCGGGGCGGGTCGGGGAAGTTGCGCAAAGCCTGTCCGCCGATGGCATCCAGATACCGGTCCGCCTGGGCGCGCTCCAGCGGCGTCAGGGTGCGGTAGATGTCCCGGGCGCGTTGCAGCATCCACAGGGCATAGGGGCGCACGATGCGTTCGCCATGCTCGCCCTCCAGCGTGAAGCCATGTTTGCCCAGTGTGCGGGGAACAGGGGTGCCGGGGTTCTCGGCCAGCCATGCGTTCAGCCGCCGGGCGGTGTCTTCGAGCACGGGCATCTGCTCGCGCATCATGCGGCGCAGCACCGGCAGCAGCGTGGGGGGCAGGGTGTCGCCGGACAGAAAGTCGCCGCTGCGGGGCGTGGGTGGCTGCTGCATGCGCTCCACCCAGGCCACCACATGGGGAGCGAGCCTGCGCATCAGCGCGCCACTGGCCGGATCGCGGTACTGGTGCGCATAGAGCGGACCGTACAGCCCGAAGTCGCCGATCGATGGTCGTGCGCCCAGAAGATAGGGGTGTTCGGCGAAATGAGCATTCAGCTCGGCCAGCAGGTCTTCGTAGGAGCGTTCGATGGCGGAATGCATGTGCGGCATGGCGCCGAGCAGCACGGCAGCTTGGGAAAACGGCGCGGCGCGTCGGGTGCCCAGTTCCAACTGCTCCTCTGGGGAGGCCTCGGGGGCATTGAGGGCACCGAAAGCGCGCAGAGCCCATTCGCGGTTGTGGTGCCAGCGGTAGTGCATGGCCGGGATCAGCAGCCATTCGTCGCCATACAGTTCCAGCAGGGCAGATGCCAGACGCTGCACGCCCCCGGAAGGGAACACCGAGGGCTCGCCATGCTGCCGGTCCAGCGTTTGGATGATGTCGGTCGAGTCCTGCAATGTGGCGCCATCTGGCGTTTCAAGCACGGGAATGACGGCAAAACCGATGCGCGGCAGGATGACCTGCCGGTACACGTCGCCGGTGGCAGGTACTTCGACAAAGGGCAAACCCTTCCACTGCAAGAAGGCGCGCACCTTGCCTGTGTAGTAGCTGATCTCTGCGCCGTAGAGGGTGTAGGGGTTCATGGAAAGTGGGGTTCAGAGCATTGGACGCGGTTGTCGGGGTGATCGGAAATTCTACGCACGGGGTATGCAGACGCCAGTCCCACAGGTGCCATTTGCACGAGCCTTGGCAGCCAGGCGGTGATGTTGCAGTGCACCAGTCGTCAGCAGATCAGGGCGGTCTGCGGGTACAATCAGGGGCTTTCCTCGCAACAGCGTCGCCCGGCCGCATCCAAAGCAACAACCTATCCGAAAGCAGCCTTTCAGCCACTGGTGCCACTGGTGCCGCAGGCTGCACAGGCACCGGGCGACCGTAACCAACCGGAGAACCCAGTGCTTTTGTCTCTACAGGGACGTTTCCCTCCCGCCATCCTGGCGCTCGCAGACGGCACGGTCTTTATCGGCAATTCGATCGGTGCCACCGGCACCACCGTCGGCGAAGTGGTGTTCAACACCTCGATGTCCGGCTACCAGGAAATCCTCACCGACCCCAGCTACTGCCAGCAGCTCGTGACGCTCACGTACCCGCACATCGGCAACTATGGCGTCAACACCGAGGACATCGAAGCCGACAAGGTCCATGCCGCGGGCCTGATCATCAAGGATCTGCCACTGCTGGCCAGCAACTTCCGCCTGAGCGAGACGCTCTCGTCCTACCTCGTGCGTGAAGGCACGGTGGCCATTGCCGACATCGACACGCGCAAGCTCACGCGCATTTTGCGCACCCACGGCGCGCAGAACGGCGCCATCGTGGGCCTGCCCGCAGGCACGGAAGTCACCCAGGCGCACATCGACGCAGCAGTGGCGGCAGCCAGGGCGGCCCCCTCGATGGCTGGGCTGGACCTGGCCAAGGTAGTGACCACGCCCAAGGCCTACGAGTGGACCCAGACCGAATGGAAGCTCGGCCAGGGCTACGGCACGCAGGAGGCACCGCGCTTTCATGTGGTGGCGTACGACTTTGGCGTCAAGAAAAACATCCTGCGCATGCTGGCCGAGCGCGGCTGCCGCGTGACCGTGGTGCCTGCGCAGACCAGCGCCGCCGATGTGCTGGCACTGCATCCCGACGGCGTGTTCCTCTCCAACGGCCCTGGCGACCCGCAGCCCTGCGACTACGCCATTGCCGCCACGCGCACGCTCATCGACAGCGGCATCCCCATGTTTGGCATCTGCCTGGGGCACCAGATCATGGCGCTAGCCTCCGGGGCGCGTACCTTCAAGATGGCCCACGGCCACCATGGTGCCAACCACCCGGTCAAGGATCTGGAGTCTGGTCGTGTCTCCATCACCAGCCAGAACCATGGGTTTGCGGTCGATTCGGATTCGCTTCCTGCCAGCCTGCGCGCCACGCACGTGAGCCTGTTCGACGGCACACTGCAAGGCCTGGTGCGCACCGACAAGCCCGCGTTCTGCTTCCAGGGCCACCCCGAGGCCTCCCCCGGCCCGCACGACATTGGCCACCTGTTCGACCGCTTCACGCAGGCCATGCGTGTGGCGAAAGACTGAGCACCCCTGTCATCACAATACACGGCGCCATGAAACTCTTCAGCTTCCCCCTGGCCTCGCTTGAAAAGGCGATCCACAAGCGCGTGCTCACCTTGCCATCCCCGCACAAGGAATGGTTCACCGAGCGCTGGCAACAAAAGCCCTACAAAAAGGCCTTTGTGGAGAACAAGGCCATGCCGCTGGTGACCCTGGTGGCCAAGGGCAAGAGCTGGGACGACGCCACCTTTACCGAAGCGCTGCAGGACTGGGACGTGGCCTTTTACGAGGCCGAAGCCCAAGTGCTGCGCCCCCTCGTGCAAGGCGACGGGATTTTGCAGCTGATGCAGAAAAACCTGCCCGCCGAGCGCGCGCAGGCGCTGCTGGCCAAGCTGGATATCCGCCGCGACGCGCCACCGGCCAGTGGCGCCGACGCCGCACCCGCAGCCAGCACCGCGACCGACTGAACCGACACACCATGCCAAAACGCACAGACATCCAAAGCATCCTCATCATCGGCGCCGGCCCCATCGTGATCGGCCAGGCCTGCGAGTTCGATTACTCGGGCGTGCAGGCCTGCAAGGCCCTGCGCGAAGAGGGCTACAAGGTCATCCTGATCAACAGCAACCCCGCCACGATCATGACCGACCCGGCCACGGCCGACGTCACCTACATCGAGCCCATCACCTGGCAGACGGTCGAAAAGATCATCGCCAAGGAGCGCCCCGACGCCATCCTGCCCACCATGGGTGGCCAGACCGCGCTGAACTGCGCGCTGGACCTGTGGCGCAATGGCGTGCTGCACAAGTACAAGGTCGAGCTGATCGGCGCCACGCCCGAGGCCATCGACAAGGCTGAGGACCGCCTGAAGTTCAAGGATGCGATGACCCGCATCGGCCTGGGCTCGGCGCGCTCTGGCATCGCCCACAGCATGGACGAAGCCTGGGCGGTCCAAAAGAGCGTGGGCTTCCCCACCGTCATCCGTCCCAGCTTCACGCTGGGCGGCACGGGCGGCGGCATCGCCTACAACCCGGAAGAGTTCGAGACCATCTGCAAGCGCGGCCTGGAAGCCTCGCCCACCAATGAGCTGTTGATCGAAGAGTCGCTGCTCGGCTGGAAGGAGTACGAGATGGAGGTGGTACGCGACAAGAAGGACAACTGCATCATCGTCTGCTCCATCGAGAACCTGGACCCCATGGGCGTGCACACTGGTGACTCCATCACCGTGGCCCCGGCGCAGACGCTGACCGACAAGGAATACCAGATCATGCGCAACGCCAGCCTGGCGGTGCTGCGCGAGATTGGCGTGGACACGGGCGGCTCCAATGTGCAGTTCTCGGTCAACCCCAAGGATGGGCGCATGATCGTGATCGAGATGAACCCGCGCGTGAGCCGTTCGTCGGCGCTGGCCTCCAAGGCCACGGGCTTTCCCATCGCCAAGGTCGCGGCCAAGCTGGCTGTGGGCTACACGCTCGACGAGCTGCGCAACGAGATCACGGGCGGCGCCACGCCCGCGTCGTTCGAGCCCAGCATCGACTACGTGGTCACCAAGATCCCGCGCTTTGCGTTCGAGAAGTTCCCCGCAGCCGACTCGCGCCTGACCACGCAAATGAAGAGTGTGGGCGAGGTCATGGCCATGGGCCGCACCTTCCAGGAATCGTTCCAGAAGGCGCTGCGCGGCCTGGAGGTGGGCGTGGACGGGCTGAACGAAAAAACCCAGGATCGTGAGGTGCTTGAAAAGGAGCTGGGCGAGCCCGGCCCTGAGCGCATCTGGTACGTGGGCGACGCGTTTGCCATGGGCCTGTCGGTGGATGAGGTGTTCGACCTGACCAAGATCGACCGCTGGTTCCTGGTGCAGATCGAGGAGATCGTGAAGATCGAACTCGAACTCGACAAGCTCGCAGCCGACAAGGGCGACGCGGCGCTGGCGCAGCTCAGCGCAGCATCGCTGCGCAAGCTCAAGCAAAAGGGGTTTTCCGACCGCCGCCTGGCCAAGCTGCTCAAGACCACCGAAAAGGCGCTGCGCGACCAGCGCCGCGCGCTGAATGTGCGCCCCGTGTACAAGCGCGTGGACACCTGTGCGGCCGAGTTCGCCACCAACACCGCCTACATGTACTCGACCTACGAGGACGAGTGCGAGGCAGCGCCCACCGACAAGAAGAAGATCATGGTGCTGGGCGGTGGCCCCAACCGCATCGGCCAGGGTATTGAGTTTGACTACTGCTGCGTGCACGCCGCACTGGCCATGCGCGAGGACGGGTACGAGACCATCATGGTCAACTGCAACCCCGAGACCGTGTCCACCGACTACGACACCTCGGATCGCCTGTACTTCGAGCCGCTGACGCTGGAAGATGTGCTGGAAATCGTGGACAAGGAAAAACCTCTGGGCGTGATCGTGCAGTACGGCGGTCAGACACCGCTCAAGTTGGCCCTGGGCCTGGAGCGCGAGGGCGTGCCCATCATCGGCACCACGCCCGACATGATCGACGCTGCCGAAGACCGCGAGCGCTTCCAGCAACTGTTGCACACGCTGGGCCTGCGCCAGCCGCCCAACGCCACTGCGCGCACCGAGCCCGAGGCGCTGGAAAAGGCCGCCGCCCTGGGCTACCCGCTGGTGGTGCGCCCCAGCTACGTGCTGGGCGGCCGTGCCATGGAAATCGTGCACGAGCAGCGTGACCTGGAGCGCTACATGCGCGAGGCGGTCAAGGTCAGCAACGACTCGCCTGTGCTGCTGGACCGCTTCCTCAACGACGCCATCGAGTGCGACGTGGACTGCGTGCGCGACGCTTCGGGCCAGGTGCTCATCGGCGGCGTGATGGAACACATCGAGCAGGCGGGCGTGCACAGCGGCGACTCGGCCTGTTCGCTGCCGCCGTACTACCTGTCCAAGGCCACGGTGGACGAGCTCAAGCGCCAGACCGCAGCCATGGCCGAGGGGTTGAACGTGGTGGGCCTGATGAACGTGCAGTTCGCCATCCAGGAAGTGGACGAGGGCGGCCAGAAGAAGGACGTGATCTTCGTGCTCGAAGTGAACCCGCGCGCCTCGCGCACAGTGCCCTTCGTGAGCAAGGCCACGGGCATCCAGTTGGCCAAGGTTGCGGCGCGCTGCATGGCGGGCCAGACCCTGGCCAGCCAGGGCGTGACGCGCGAGGTCGTGCCCCCGTACTTCAGCGTGAAGGAGGCGGTGTTCCCCTTCGTCAAGTTCCCTGGTGTGGACACCATCCTGGGCCCCGAGATGAAGTCCACCGGCGAAGTCATGGGCGTGGGCAAGACCTTTGGCGAGGCCTTCGTCAAGAGCCAGCTCGGTGCTGCCACGCGCCTGCCACGTTCGGGCAAGGTCTTCCTCACCGTCAAGAACAGCGACAAGCCCCGCGCCGTGGCCATCGCACGCGAACTGGCGGCCATGGGCTTTGAGCTGCTGGCCACCAAGGGCACGGCTGCCGCCATCGACGCTGCGGGCGTGCCGGTCAAGGTGGTCAACAAGGTGACCGAGGGGCGCCCCCACATCGTGGACATGGTCAAGAACAACGAGATCGCCATGGTCATCAACACGGTGGAAGAGCGCCGCAACGCCATCGCCGATTCGCGTGCCATCCGCACCAGCTCGCTGCAGGCGCGTGTGACCACCTTCACCACCATCGCCGGGGCCGAGGCCGCCGTCGAGGGCATGAAGCACATGGACCATCTCGAAGTGATTTCGGTGCAGGAGATGCACGCCCAGCTCGTGGCCTGAAAGGGCCGACTTCACGGCATAATCACGCCATGAACCTACACCGCCGCGCGGCAACGTGCGGCGGTTTGCTTTTGGGTGCGGCTTCTGGGGGTGTCCAGGGGGCCCACCACCGGGGCGGCGCAGGGCGCAGCCCCTTACATCGTTGACGGAGACAGACCGAATGGCCACCATTCCCATTACCAAGCGCGGCGCCGAGAAGCTCAAGGCAGAGCTGCACCGCCTCAAGACCGTGGATCGCCCGGCGGTGATTGCCGCCATTGCCGAAGCCCGGGCCCAGGGCGACCTGAGCGAAAACGCCGAGTACGAAGCCGCCAAGGACCGTCAGGGCTTCATCGAAGGCCGTATCCAGGAAGTCGAGGGCAAGCTCTCGGCCGCGCAAATCATCGATCCCGCCGCGGTGGACGCCGCAGGCCGCGTGGTTTTTGGCGCTACGGTGGAGCTGGAAGACGAAGACTCGGGCGATGCCGTGACCTACCAGATCGTGGGCGAGGACGAGGCCGACCTCAAGCAGGGCCTGATCAACATCTCCAGTCCCATTGCCCGCGCCCTGATCGGCAAGGAAGAGGGCGACACGGCCGAAGTGCAGGCCCCAGGCGGCGTGCGCCGCTACGAGATCGTTGGCGTCAGCTACGTCTGAGCCGCATGGCTGCCCGTTTCCCCGCCCTCCTGGCTGCCCTCTGGTGGGGGAGCCTGGGTGCCATCGGCTTCATGGCGGTGCCCTTGCTGTTTGCGCACCTGCCCACGCCTGCCATGGCGGGCAACCTGGCCGCCAAGCTGTTTGCTGCACAGACCTGGGTGTCGGTGGCCTGCTGCATGGGCTTGCTGCTGATTTCTAGGCCAAAAATGGCTGTAACGCCCTATCCATGGGCGCAAGCAGCTATGCTTTTTATAGTAGGCGGCCTGCTGCTGGCCCTGGTGGTGCAGTACGGCGTCACGCCGCGTATCGTGGCCCGGCAGGACCTGAAGTTCTGGCACGGCCTGGGCACCTTGATGTACACCCTGCAGTGGTTGTGTGCGCTGGCCACGCTGTGGCACACCTTGCGCGGCCCGGCGGCAGTGCAGCCGCCGCAGGCCTGAGATGTTGTCTATTCGCGCCAGTGCTCGGCCACCCAGGTGGCGGGCTGGATGAAGCGAAAGCGCCGGTTGCGTCGCCCGGCCAGGGCATCGGGCGGATTGCATTCGCCATGAAAGATCACCACCCGCGCGCCTGGCGGCACAAAAGGGGGCTTCCAGTAGTTGGTGGGCCAGCGCGGAATTCCGTGGTACTTGAAGCTGGGGCACCAGGCCGCAGGCCAGTACTGCAGCTTGCCCTGCCTGTGCAGAAAGTCCGACAGGTAGGCCTGCTCGTTGCGGAACTGCTTGCGGATTTCGTCGAAATGGCCGCGAAAGTACTCCAGCACATCGGGATGCGCGCCCAGCTCGAAGCGGTACACCGACGAGTTGCCGGTGATGCGCCAGGGCCGCTTGTAGTCGTGGATGATCAAGAACTCACCCGGCTGGGTGAAAAAGTCGTCCAGGCTGCCGGTGACCACCACGTCCACATCCAGGAACAACGCCGTGCCACGCAGGCCGTGCAGGTCGGCGCTGAACGTGGCCAGCTTGGTCCAGCCGCGCTCGGGGATGCCTGCGGGCAGATCCAGCGGCGGAATCGGCAGGCAGTGCACCTCGGGGCGGATGCCGGTGTGGTCGTCGGTCAGGCAGACGAAGTGGAACTCGCCACTGAGATGGCGGCGAACCATGGCGTACAGGCGGTTGACGTACTCAGGTCCGTACTTGGTGCCCCACTTCATGCAGATCACATGGCGCTGGTGCGCCGGGCTGGCGGCGGTCATGGCGTCAGTCGGCCTGGCGCTTCTTCACCGAGGTGGGTTTGCGTTTTTTGGCGCGCTTGATCTGGCCGCCGGGCGTCAGGCGCTGGTTGCCCAGCACGCGCAGCATCTTCACTTCGGGGCGCTGCCCGCCGCGCTGGCTGTTCTTGATCACTTTCACCGTCTTCGGGCCGGGCATGCGGTCTTCGTCGATGGCACGCTCCTTGGCCGGCTGCGGGCGCCACAGCACCAGCAGCTTGCCGATGTGCTGCACCGGGGCGGCGTTGAGTTCGGCAGCCAGTTGCTGGTACATCAGTTCGCGCTCGGCACGCTCGCCAGCCAGCACGCGGATCTTGATCAGGCCGTGTGCGTTGAGGGCTGCGTCCACTTCCTTGCGCACGCCATCGGTCAGGCCGTCGGCGCCGATGTGCACAACGGGATCCAGATGGTGCGCTTGTGCGCGCTGTTCACGGCGCTCGGCCGGGGTGAGTTCAATTTGGGGCATGGGCGTATTATCCGTCCCCCGCCCGTCGGCGGGCCGCGGGCGCCGCCAAAGGCGCCGTGTCCAGCGACAATCGGGCCCCATGAAAGTCAAAACCCAGAGCAAGAAAGTCAACAAGGCGTGGCTCAACGACCACGTGAACGACCCCTGGGTCAGGTTGGCCCAGAAAGAGGGTTACCGTGCGCGCGCGGCCTACAAGCTCAAGGAGATCGACGAGCAGTTCGGCCTGATCCGTCCCGGGTCCACCGTGGTCGACCTGGGGTGTGCGCCGGGGGCCTGGTGCCAGTACCTGCGCAGGCGCCTGTCGCCGGACGGCGCCGCCATGGGTGCGCTCAACGGCGCCATCATTGGCCTGGATCTCCTGCCCATGGAGCCCATCGAAGGCGTGACCTACCTGCAGGGCGACTTTCGCGAAGCCGAGGTGCTGGCGCAACTGGAGGGACTGTTGCAGGGGCGTGCAGTGGATGTGGTGGTGTCGGACATGGCGCCGAACCTATCGGGCAT
This sequence comes from Giesbergeria sp., assembly GCA_023150295.1. Lineage (GTDB taxonomy): Bacteria > Pseudomonadota > Gammaproteobacteria > Burkholderiales > Burkholderiaceae_C > Simplicispira. The sequence continues at coordinate 41,620 of JAKLLE010000001.1, forward strand.
TGCTTCGACCGACGCCGCCCGCATTGCCCATCTGGTCGAATTGGCGGTGGACTTTGCCTGTGCCCACCTCCGGCCCGAGGGGGCACTGGTGACCAAGTTGTTCCATGGCAGTGGTTACGATGCCCTGGTGCAGTTGTTTCGCAGCCATTTCAAGGTGGTCAAGCCGGTCAAACCCAAGGCCTCACGCGACAAGTCGTCCGAAACCTTTTTGGTGGGGATCGGTCTGAAAGACGGTGTTCGGGATGCCTGAGCCTGATGGGATGTGGAAAAACCCGCGCTTTTGCCATGGATGACCCTGTCTGGCAAGGGGGACATGGGTTGAAACGCCTAAAATCGCTCCCATCTGGTGCCTGACACCGTTTGCCACCCTCACTGGAGCCGCGCTTGAACAATCAGTGGTTTTCTAAAGTTGCCGTATGGCTGGTCATTGCCATGGTGCTGTTCACCGTGTTCAAGCAGTTTGACACGCGTGCGGTCGGTTCTGCCGGTCATCTGGGCTATTCCGAGTTCCTGGAAGAGGTGCGCAACAACCGTATCAAGAGCGCAACCATCCAGGAGGGGCAGGGCGGTACCGAGATCGTGGCCATCACCCAGGACGACCGCCGCATCCGCACCACGGCCACCTACCTCGACCGGGGCTTGGTGGGCGACCTGATCAACAACAACGTCAAGTTCGACGTCAAGCCGCGCGAGGAAGGCTCGCTGCTCATGACCCTGCTCGTGAGCTGGGGCCCCATGCTGCTGCTGATCGGCGTGTGGGTGTACTTCATGCGCCAGATGCAGGGCGGCGGCAAGGGCGGCGCTTTCAGCTTCGGCAAGAGCAAAGCGCGCATGCTGGACGAGAACAACAACACCATCACCTTTGCCGATGTCGCTGGCTGCGACGAAGCCAAGGAAGAAGTGAAGGAAGTCGTGGACTTCCTCAAGGATCCGGGCAAGTTCCAGAAGCTTGGCGGACGCATTCCGCGCGGTCTGTTGCTGGTCGGCCCTCCGGGCACCGGCAAGACGCTGCTGGCCAAGTCCATCGCGGGCGAAGCCAAGGTACCGTTCTTCAGCATATCGGGCTCCGACTTTGTGGAAATGTTCGTCGGTGTGGGCGCGGCCCGCGTACGCGACATGTTCGAGAACGCCAAGAAGAACGCTCCCTGCATCATCTTCATCGACGAAATCGACGCCGTGGGTCGCCAGCGTGGCGCAGGCCTGGGCGGTGGCAACGACGAGCGCGAGCAGACGCTGAACCAGATGCTCGTCGAGATGGACGGCTTCGAGACCAACCTGGGCGTGATCGTGGTGGCAGCGACCAACCGCCCCGACATTCTGGACGCCGCCTTGCTGCGCCCAGGGCGCTTTGACCGCCAGGTGTATGTGACGCTGCCCGACATCCGGGGCCGCGAGCAGATCCTGGGCGTGCACATGCGCAAGATCCCCGTAGGCCAGGACGTGAACCCAGCCATCATCGCGCGCGGCACGCCCGGCATGAGCGGTGCCGACCTGGCCAACCTGTGCAACGAAGCCGCGCTGATGGCTGCACGCCGCAATGCGCGAGTGGTCGAGATGCAGGACTTCGAAAAGGCCAAGGACAAGATCATCATGGGCCCCGAGCGCAAGAGCATGGTCATGCCCGAGGAAGAGCGCCGCAACACGGCCTACCACGAGGCCGGCCACGCGCTCATCGGCAAGCTGCTGCCCAAGTGCGACCCGGTGCACAAGGTCACCATCATCCCGCGCGGCCGTGCGCTGGGCGTGACCATGAGCCTGCCCGAGAAGGACCGCTACTCCTATGACAAGGAGTACATGCTGAACCAGATCGCCATGCTGTTCGGTGGCCGCATCGCCGAAGAGGTGTTCATGCACCAGATGACCACCGGCGCGAGCAACGACTTCGAGCGTGCCACGCACATAGCGCGTGACATGGTCATGCGCTATGGCATGACCGAGGCGCTGGGCCCCATGGTCTATGCCGAGAACGAAGGCGAGGTGTTCCTGGGCCGCTCGGTGACCAAGACCACCAACATCTCGGAAGAGACCATGCAGAAGGTCGACGCCGAGGTGCGCCGCATCATCGACGAGCAGTACGCCCTGGCGCGCCGCCTGATCGAGGAGCACGCCGACAAGATGCACGCCATGGCCAAGGCCATGCTCGAATGGGAAACCATCGACAGCGAGCAACTCGACGACATCATGGCGGGCAAGCCGCCACGCCCACCCAAGGACTGGACGCCGCGCACGCCTTCGTCGGGCGGCGACGGGTCGAGCGGCGGTACCCCTGCCGTGGCCAAGGATCCGTCGCCCACGGCGGCGTGACACCCACGTACCACCACCAGCAACGGGGCCCAGGCCCCGTTTTGTGGTTTTGAGCCCCCATGAGCCTGACCTGGCACACCTCACGCTTCACCATGGACCTGCAACGCCCGCAGGTCATGGGCATTGTCAACGCCGCACCCGATTCATTTTCTGACGGCGGACAGCATGCCGATACCGCCTCTGCGCTGCGTCACTGCGAGCAACTGCTGCGCGAGGGCGCCGACATTCTGGACATCGGCGGCGAGTCCACCCGCCCCGGCAGCCCCGCCGTGCCCCTGGAGCTAGAACGCGAGCGCGTCATTCCGGTGCTGCGCGAGGCCGTGCGTCTGGGCGTGCCGGTCTCGGTCGATACCTACAAGCCCCAGCTCATGCAGGAAGCGCTGGACCTGGGCGCCGACATCATCAATGACATCTGGGCCTTGCGCCAGCCGGGTGCTGCGCAGGCGGTCGCTGCACACCCCCGCTGTGGCGTATGCCTGATGCACATGTACCGCGACCCGCAGACCATGCAGGTGCAGCCCATGCAGGGCGATGTGCTGCCCCAGGTGCTATCTTTTTTGCAGCAGCAGGCGCTTCATCTGCAAGCGCTGGGTGTCGAAATGCACCGCATTGTTCTGGACCCCGGCATTGGCTTTGGCAAAACGGTGGAGCAGAACTTTGCGCTGCTGGCACGCCAGGGCGAACTGCTGGCCAGCGGCTACGCACTGCTGGCAGGCTGGTCGCGCAAGTCCTCGCTCGGCGCAGTCACGGGCCTGTCCGTGGAGCAGCGCCTGACCGCCAGCGTGGCCGCCGCCGTGCTGGCTGTCGAGCGCGGTGCCCGCATCGTGCGCGTGCACGACGTGGCCGCCACCGTGCAGGCCCTGGCTGTCTGGCGGGCCATGCAGGCCGCGCAGGCCACAACAACATCCACAGAGGGAACCCCATGACACGCAAGTACTTTGGCACCGATGGCATCCGTGGCACCGTGGGGCAGCCGCCCATCACGCCGGATTTTGTGCTGCGCCTGGCCCACGCCGTGGGCCGTGTGCTGCGCCAGACCGAGGATCGCCCCACGGTGCTGATCGGCAAGGACACGCGCATTTCGGGCTACATGCTGGAGTCGGCGCTGGAATCGGGCTTCAACTCGGCCGGGGTGGACGTGGTGCTGCTCGGGCCCTTGCCCACACCAGGGGTGGCCTACCTCACGCGGGCCCAGCGCGCCAGCCTGGGGGTGGTGATTTCTGCCAGCCACAACCCGTTTGCGGACAACGGCATCAAGTTCTTCAGCGCCCAGGGCAGCAAGCTGCCCGATGCATGGGAGCTGGCGGTGGAAGCGGCCCTCGAAGAGGCGCCGGTGTGGGTGGATTCGGCCTCCCTGGGCAAGGCCCGCAGGCTGGACGATGCGGCTGGGCGCTACATCGAATTTTGCAAAAGCACTTTTGCCGGCGACCTCACGCTCAAGGGCATGCGCATCGTGGTGGACGCTGCGCATGGTGCGGCCTACCAGATCGCGCCCAAGGTGTTCCATGAGCTGGGTGCCGATGTGGTGTCCATTGGCTGTGCACCCGACGGCCTCAACATCAACCATGAGGTGGGTGCCACGCACCCCGATGCCCTGGTGCGTGCCGTGCGCGCCAACCATGCCGATGTCGGCATTGCCCTGGATGGCGATGCCGACCGGCTGCAAATGGTGGACGGTGCCGGGCGCCTGTACAACGGCGATGAGCTGCTCTACCTGCTGGCCCGTGACCGCATGGGGCGCGACGAACTCGTGCCCGGCGTGGTAGGCACGCAAATGACCAACATGGCCATCGAACTGGCGCTGCGCGAGCGGGGCGTCAAGCTGGTGCGTGCCAAGGTCGGCGACCGCTATGTGCTGGAAGAACTGACGCGCCACGGCTGGCTGCTGGGCGGCGAGGGCTCGGGCCACCTGCTGGCGCTGGACAAGCACACCACGGGCGACGGACTCATCAGCGCCTTGCAGGTGCTGCAGAGCTGCGTGCGCAACGACCAAACCATGGCGGAACTGCTGGAGGGCGTACAACTCTTTCCGCAGGTGCTGCTCAACGTGCGCCTGCAGCCGGGGCAGGACTGGCGCGCCAACACGCGCCTGGCACAGGAAACGGCAGCGGTCGAGGCCGAGCTGGGTGACGGCGGCCGAGTGCTCATCCGTGCCAGTGGCACCGAGCCGCTGTTGCGCGTGATGGTGGAGGCACGCGATGCCGCACAGGCCAGCGCCTGCGCTGAACGACTGGCCCAGGCCGCAAAAGGGTAAGCGCGCTCAGGCGCGCTGCAGCACCCAGCGCCGCAGGTGCGGCCACAGCAGGTTGAGCGCCAGACCGCCCATCACCAGTGCGGCGGCCAGCAGCTTCCAGCCCGGCAGCGATTCGCCCAGCCAGAAGGCCGAAGCGCCCATGCCGAACACCGGCACCAGCAGCGCCATGGGCGTGACCGTGGCGGCCGGATAGCGGGCCAGCAGCCAGCCCCAGGCGGCGTAGCCGAACAGGCTGTTGCCCACGGCCTGCCACGCGACGGCGGCCCAGGCGGCGGCGTCGGCATGTTCCAGGGCGGTGCGCACCGGCGTCCAGCCTTCCTGCCACAGCGTGAGCACCACCAGCGGCGGCACGGCAAAGGCGCTGGACCAGACCACGTAGGCCAGCATGTTCACACGTCCGGCCTGGCGCGAAACAATGTTGCCGCCCGCCCAGGACAAGGCGGCCAAGAGCATCAGCACCAGACCCAGCGGGGTGGCGCTGCCGTCGGTGTGCAGCAGGATCACGCCAATGCCGCCGGCGGCCAGTGCCAGTGACACACCCTGTACCGGGTGCGCCCGCTCGCCCGAGAGCCACATTGCCAGCCCGATGGTGAAGAACACCTGCGTTTGCACCACCAGCGAGGCCAGGCCCGGAGAGATGTGGCCATTCATGGCAATGAACATCAGCCCGAATTGCCCCACGCCGATCAACAGCCCGTAGGACGCCAGATTGCGCCAGGGCACTGCTGGCCGCGCCACCAGAAAGATGGCAGGCAGGATGACCGCCACAAAGCGCAGGGTGGCAAACAGCAGCGGCGGCATTTGTGCCAGGGCCAGCTTGATGACCGCGAAATTGGTGCCCCAGACGGCAACCACACCCAGTCCCAACAGAAAGTGGCGCAGTGAAAGCGAAGGGTGCATGGTGGTGGTGACGTGGGTGCGCGCAGCGAGGGCTGTCTGCGCGGCAGAGCCCAGAGTCTGACAGATCAGCCCGCCGATTGCAGCAAGCGCAGCATTTCGGCCCCCCAGGCCAGTTCCCCTTGCTCGTACAGAATGCCTTTTCTCAGGATCATGTGCTGGATGGCCTGCGCGCGTGACAGCGGCTTGCCCGGTGCAAAGTCCCGTGCCTCGATCTGCAGGTACTGCGCCAGGCGCTCCTGGTGCAGTGCCAGGTGGCGCTGGAGTTCTGGGACCAGATCGACCTCGCCCAGCACGGCATCGGCGCGCAGCTTCACGGTGAAGGCGTCGCGCAGGTCCATGGGTTCCGTGCTTTCCTGGGCCCAGCGCGCCAACTCGGCGCGGCCTGCGCCCAACACGCGGTAGTGCTTCTTGCGCGTCTTGCCTGCATCGGGCGGCACAAAGCCTTCGATCCAGCCTGCCGCTTCCATGCGTGCCAGCTCGCGGTAGATCTGCTGGTGCGTGGCGTGCCAAAAGTAGCCAATGGACTTGTCGAACCGCCGCGCCAGGTCGTAGCCCGAGGTGGACTTTTCCAACAGTGAAGTGAGGACTGCGTGCGGCAAAGACATGCGGTTCAGTCTAGCCGGGTGAACCCTGCTATGCAACCAGTTGCATAAAAATAAGAACGACCGTACACTTTTGTGCAACTGGTTGCATAGCGCGCCATTTCCCCCTCCAGCCAACCTTTTTTGAAGGAACCGCCATGACCGCACCTGCCACGCCATTTCCCCACCTGCTTGCGCCGCTTGACCTGGGCTTCACCACGCTGAAAAACCGCGTGCTCATGGGCTCCATGCACGTGGGGCTGGAAGAGGCGCCCAATGGCTTCGAGCGCATGGCCGCCTTCTATGCCGAGCGTGCGCGCGGCGGTGTGGGTCTGATCGTGACCGGTGGCATTGCCCCCAACGACCGCGCCCGGCCCATGCCCGGCGGCGCAGCCATGACGAGCCAGCACGAGGCCGACAAGCACAAGGTGGTGACCCAGGCCGTGCACGATGCAGGCGGCAAGATCTGCATGCAGATCCTGCACTTTGGCCGCTATGCCTACCACCCCGAGCTGGTGGCGCCCAGCGCCCTCAAGGCGCCCATCAGCCCGTTCCGCCCCCATGCGCTGACCACCGAAGAGGTCAAGCAGACCGTGGAGGACTACGCCAACGCTGCCGTGCTGGCGCAAAGCGCAGGCTACGACGGCGTGGAGATCATGGGCTCCGAGGGCTACCTCATCAACGAATTCATTGCTGCGCAGACCAACCAGCGCGACGACGAATACGGTGGTAGCTATGAGAACCGCATCCGCTTTGCGCTGGAGATCGTGCGCCGCACGCGCGAGCGCGTGGGCCAGAACTTCATCATCATCTTCCGCCTGTCCATGCTCGACCTGGTCGAGGGCGGCTCCACGCAGGACGAAGTGGTGCAGCTCGCCCAGGCCCTCGAAGCGGCGGGCGTGACCATCCTCAACACCGGCATCGGCTGGCACGAGGCGCGCATCCCCACCATCGCCACCAAGGTGCCGCGCGCGGCCTTTGCCTGGGTGACCGAGCAGCTCAAGGGCAAGGTGGGCATTCCGCTGGTGGCCACCAACCGCATCAACACGCCCGAGGTGGCCGAAGAGGTGCTCGCCAAAGGCCAGGCCGACATGGTCAGCATGGCGCGCCCCTTCCTCGCCGACCCGGAGTTCGTCAACAAGGCGGCTGCGGGGCGCGCGCAGGACATCAACACCTGCATCGGCTGCAACCAGGCCTGCCTGGACCACACCTTTGCGGGCAAGATCACCTCCTGCCTGGTCAACCCGCGCGCCTGCCACGAGACCCTCCTCGTGCCCCTGCCGCTGCCGCGCAAGGAGCGCGTGGCCGTGGTCGGCGCCGGCCCGGCCGGCCTGGCCTTTGCTACCGAGGCCGCCCAGCGCGGGCTGGACGTGACCCTGTTCGACGCGGCGAGCGAAATCGGCGGGCAGTTCAACGTGGCCAAGCAGGTGCCGGGCAAGGAAGAGTTCTACGAGACGCTGCGTTACTTCGGCGAGCGGCTCAAGCAGACCGGCGTGACCGTGAAGCTGGGCCAGCGCGTCAGTGCCGACGAATTGGTGCAAGCCGGATTCAAGCAGGTGGTGCTGGCCACGGGCATCAGCCCGCGCCTGCCCGAGATCGAAGGCGTTCACCACCCCAAGGTGCTGGGCTACCTCGACGTGCTGCGCGACAAGAAGCCGGTGGGCAAGACCGTGGCCGTGATCGGCGCGGGCGGCATTGGCTTTGACGTGAGCGAATACCTGCTGCACGAGGGCACCAGCCCCAGCCTGGACAAGGCCAAGTTCTTTGCCGAGTGGGGGGTGGATACCACCGGCAGCGCGCGCGGTGGCCTCAAGCCCGCCCATATCGGCGACATCCCACGCAAGATCTACCTGCTGCAGCGCAAGACCAGCAAGGTGGGCGACGGCCTGGGCAAGACCACCGGCTGGATCCACCGCACGGGCCTGAAGAACCGCGGCGTGGAAATGATCCCTGGCGTGCAGTACCGCAAGATTGACGATGCAGGCCTGCACATCACGGTGGACAACAAGGACATGACCCTGCCCGTGGACAACATCATCGTCTGCGCCGGTCAAGACCCCAACCGCGAGCTGCAGGCTGCATTGGAAGCGAAAGGCGTGCGCGTGCACCTGATCGGCGGCGCCGACAAGGCCGCTGAGCTGGACGCCAAGCGTGCCATCAAGCAAGGCACCGAGCTGGCGCTGCGCATGGACCTGAGCCCGGCACCCGCCGCCGCGCAGGCTGCACCCGGCGCAAGCCACCAGGCCCCGGCCGCCGTGCAGGCCAGCCTCAAAGCCTGGCACGCCATGGTGGCCGCGGGCGACCTGAGTGAGTTGCCCAGCATCCTGCACAAGAAGGCCGTGTTCCGCTCGCCCATGGCGCACACCCCGTACCCCAGCGCGCAGGCAGTGCAGGTCATCCTGGGCACGGTGGTCAAGGTGTTTGAAGACTTCACCTACCACCGCACCTACACCAGCGAAGATGGCATGAGCGCCATCCTGGAGTTCTCTGCCAAGGTCAATGGCAAGGAGCTCAAGGGCATCGACCAGATCCGCTTCGACGAAGAAGGCAAGATCGTGGACTTTGAAGTCATGGTGCGCCCCATGAGCGGCCTGCAGGCCCTGGGCGACGAAATGGCCCAGCGCCTGGCACCCTACATCGCCATGATGAAGGGTGCCAAGGCGTGATTTGCTATTAAATTGATAGCTGCTTGCGCTTATCCATCAAGCGTTTGTGGCCAAAAATACCTACAAGGAGCTTCCATGCCGACCTTTGAGACCCTTGCCGTCACGCTGCAAGACCACATCGCCACCATCCGCCTGAACCGCCCGGACAAGGCCAACGCCATGAACGCCACCATGTGGCAGGAAATCCGCCAGGCCTTTGACTGGGTGGACGCCACGCCCGAGGCCCGCGTGGCCGTGCTGCAGGCCGAGGGCAAGTACTTCACCGCCGGTATCGACCTGCAGATGATGATGGGCCTGTCTGCCCACATCGCCGACGACTGCGAAGGCCGCATGCGCGAAAAGCTGCGCCGCCTCATCCTCGATCTGCAAGACACCCTCACCAGCCTGGAGCGCTGCCGCAAGCCCGTGCTTGCCGCCATCCACGGTGGTTGCATCGGTGGCGGCATCGACCTCATCACCTGCGCCGACATGCGCTACTGCAGCGAGGACGCCAGCTTCACCATCAAGGAAATCGACATCGGCATGGTGGCCGACGTGGGCACCTTGCAGCGCCTGCCCAAGCTCATCGGCCAAGGCATCACGCGCGAACTGGCCTACACCGGGCGCATCTTTGGCGCCGAAGAAGCGCAGCGCATCGGCCTGGTCAACCGCGTGTTCCACACGCGCGAGGCCTTGTACGCCGGGGTGCAGCAGATCGCCGCCACCATCGCCGCCAAGTCGCCGCTGTCCGTCCGCGGCACCAAGGAAATGCTCAACTACGCCCGCGACCACAGCGTGGCCGACAGCCTGAACTACATCGCCACCTGGAACGCGGCCATGCTGCAAAGCAAGGACCTGATGGAAGCCATGACAGCCAATATGGCCAAGAAAGCGCCGGAGTTCAAGGACTGACGATTTCCAGAGGGCCGAGCCGACATGGCAGATGCCCGCTAACGCACCAACTCTGCCCCCGCTGCCTGCTGCACGCAGCGTCCCAGCCGCTCCAGCGCTGGCAAGGGCAGGTTGGCGCATTGCCAGTACAGCGGCACATCCAGGTGCTGGCCAGGCAGCAGTTCCACCAGGCGGCCACTGCGCAGGTGTTCATGCACCATGTGCCATGGGTTCATGCCCCAGCCAATGCCACCGAGGCAGGCGTCCACAAAGGCCTGGGTGGAGGGCAGGCGGTGGGCGAACAGCGGGACTTGCTTGCGTACGGCACGGCGCACCCAGCGGTCCTGCAGGCGATCGTTGCGGTCAAACACCAGGCTGGGCGCCTGGGCCAGTGCGGCCGGGGTCACTCCTTGCGCAAACCAGTGCTGCACATAGGCGGGCGAGGCGGTGGCCAGGTAGCGCAGGCCGCCCAGCTTGCGGCTGCGGCAGCCCTGGATGGGTTGTGCCAACGAGGTCACTGCGCCCAGCACATGGCCCCGGCGCAGCCAGTCACCGGTGTGGTCCTGGTCGTCCACGGCCACGTCCACCAGGGTGTCGTCTTCGGCGCTGAAAGCCTGCAGCGCGGCAATGAACCAGGTGGCCAGGCTGTCGGCGTTGATGGCGATGCGTACCGTGGTGCGTGCCAGGTGGGGTTGTGCATCGCCCACCCAGGGCAGGTCGCGCCGCAGCTCGTCTTCCAGCAGCGCCACCGTATGTGCATGGCGGCACAGTCGCGCGCCCAGTTCGGTGGGGATGCAGGGTTGGCCGCGTACCACCAGCACGGCGCCGGCCCGGTCTTCCAGCAGACGGATGCGTTGCGATACGGCCGATGGCGTGACGTGCAGCAGGCGCGCGGCACGCTCAAAGCTGCCTTCGCGTGCCACGATGGCCAGGGTGGTGAGCAGGGTGGGGTCGAGCATGCGGCTGATTCAACGTTAGCAATACTGAATTTAGATTAGCAGAATTTGCTGGTAGGTGGCATGGTGCTTCGCCATACTGCGCACCATGTTCTCTTCCTCTGCGGTTTTGGATGTCTCTGCCATGGTGCCGGTGTTTGTGGCGGGATTGGTGCTGACGCTCTCGCTCATCGCGGCCATCGGGGCGCAGAACACCTATGTGTTGCGCCAGGGCCTGCGACGTGAGCATGTGGCCCTGGTGGTGCTGGTGTGTGTTGCGCTCGATGCCGCGCTCATGGCGCTGGGCATCAGTGGGTTGGCGGCGTTCTTGGTGCGCAGCCCAGTGCTGTTGCGCGCAGTGGCGTGCTTGGGTGCCGCAGCCTTGGCCTGGTATGCCTGGCAGGCCTTCGGTCGCGCGTTGCAGCCCCAGGCCCTGCAGGCGCAGGCCCAAGGCCAGCGGCAGGCGCCACGGCAGGTGCTTGCCCAGGTACTGGGCATCAGTCTGCTCAACCCCCATGTATACCTGGATACGGTGCTGCTGATTGGCGCCATGGGGGCGCAGCAGCCAGCGGGGGCACAAGGCATCTTTTGGCTCGGGGCCACCAGTGCCAGCGCGCTGTGGTTTCTGGGGCTGGGTTTTGGTGCACGCTGGCTGGCGCCCGTATTTGCAAGGCCCGAGGCATGGCGCGCGCTGGACTTGTCGGTGGCCGTGATGATGGGCTGGCTGGCCTGGGGATTGCTGCGGCAGGGTTGGAGTGGGTAGCGGGGGTTTGGGTCTCGCGCGACAATCACGCGCCGTGAACCACAACCCCTCTGCCCAGACGCAGGCAGTGGGCTGCACCTTGTGCCAGCCCAGCGCCTTGCAACAGTTGCTGCAATCCCATGCACAGGCCAGCGCCCAGTGGATGGCGCTGCCCCGCCTTGCGTTGGATGGCGGGCAGGTGTTGTTGCGGGCGGGAGAGAGGGTGGAGCAGTGCTGGTGGGTGGAGCGCGGTCTCTTGCGCAGCTACTACCTGGATGCTCAGGGCAGGGAGAGCAACCGGGCCTTCCATTGCGAGGGCGACTGGGTGGGGCATGGTGTGCCGCCTGTGCCGGCAGTCAGCGAACACCATGTCGAAGCCCTGGAGCCGAGTGTGGTGGTGGTGTTGCCTTACGCCGTGCTGCGCAGCTTGTTGCAGGACCACCCGGCATTGGAGCCTCTGCTGCACGAGGCCCACAACAGCCTGTTTGCTGCACAGGCACGGCGCGAGGCCAGCCTGTTGGGCCACAGCCCTGCAGAGCGCTACCAGGCCTTTCGCGCAAGCCATGCCCACTTGGAGGGGCGCTTGCCCTTGCACCATGTGGCCCGCTATCTGGGCGTGACCAACGTGTCCCTCTCTCGCATTCGGGCTCGGTTGGGGCTGTCAGGCAAGGGCTGACAGGACAGCACCGTTGTGCTCTTCCTGGCCCATCGCTCAGTGCTCCATGACTGTTTTTGCCGCCGCGGGCATCACCACTTTGGGCAGTGTGCTGGCATTGATAACTGCCGAGGCGTCCAGAAGGCCGTTGCGGTACAGCAGGAAGGCGGTCAGTGCGTAGATGTCATCCTTTTCCAGGCTCTTGGGGGCGTGGTAGGGCATGGCACGGCGGATGTAGTCGAAGACGGTGGTGGCGTAGGGCCAGCGTGCGCCCACGGATTGAACCAGCAAGGGATGCTTGGCAATCCGCAGCGGGCGCAGTGGGTCGTCCCAGCCGATGAATCCATCGCTGCCCACCAGACGCGCGGCTGGCCCCTCCGTACCGCTGGGGCCGTGGCATGCGGCACATTGGTTTGCGTACAGAACACGTCCTTGGGTCACGCGGCCTTGGCCCGGCGGCAGTCCGCGTCCGTTGGGGAAGACGGTGATGTCATACGGAGCCAGTTCTTCCTTTTTCAGCGCAATGGCCAGTCCCACTGTGGCAGCCGAAGCGGGTTGCGGCGTCGGTGAGGTGGTCTGTGACCAGGCGTTTGCCGTCGTGAGCCCAAGGGTGGCAGCAACGATCAAGGCGATTTGCTCCACCCCGTGCACCAGGATGGCAGCCAGCCATTTGGCAGGGGAAAGATGGATGGGGTCAGGCATAGCAGTTTTCCACGCGACCATCACGGTCCACAGCCCAGGCCTGGATGGCGTTGTAGTGGTTGAAGGAGTGGGCCGCGTAGCGGCCTTTCCAGGTGCTGCGGGTGGGCTGGGTGTGACCTTGCTCGTCGGTGGCGCGGCTCATCAGCACGGCTTTCTGGCCTTGCCACTGCCAGGGCAGGGTGAAGCGGGTGAAGGAGCGGTCCAGCACCGGCCCGTGCAATGTGGCTGCAGTCCAGCTTCGCCCGCCGTCCACCGACACTTCGACGTGGGCGATGCGTCCGCGTCCTGACCAGGCAAGTCCTTCGATCTCGTAGTGGCCGCGGGGGCTGGGGAGTGTCTGTTGTCCGCTGGGGCGGGTGATGACGGATTTGACCTCCATGGTCAGCGCAAAGCGCTGGATGCGTCCGTCCGACAACACCTGGGTGTAGAGGCCCGATTCGTCCTTGGTGTGCGCAGGGATGTCGCTGAACTCAAGTCGGTGCAGCCATTTGACGTTGGCGTTTCCTTCCCAGCCGGGAACGAACAGCCGCATTGGATAGCCTTGTGAAGGGCGCAGGCGCTCGCCGTTCTGGTACAGCGCCAGCATTCCGTGCTGGCGCAGTGCTTGCAATGGCAGGCTGCGCGCGTGGGAGCCTGCATCGGCTCCTTCGGCAATCACCCATTGGGCGCTGGGTTGGGGGCGTGCCTCGTCCATCAGCAACGACAGGGGGATTCCCGTCCATTCCGAGCAAGAGACCTCCCCGGCCAACTGTCCCAGGGGGAGATCCATCGCGAAAGGTGACAGGGCGTTGGCAGCCGAGTTGCCTGCGCACTCCAGAAAGTGCACCTTGCTGACCATGGGGTAGCGCTGCAGCCGCTCCCAGTCCAGGCGCAGGGGGCGATCGACCAGCCCATGCAGCATGAGCTGGTGGCGTGCCGGATCGATGTCGGGGATTCCGTTGTGGTGCACCGCAAAGTGCAGGCCGCCCGGGGTGATGATTCCGCGCTGGTGCTGCAGTGGCGTGCGCCACACACTGAAGCCCGCTTCTCTGGATTCGGTGCGGGCCACGGCCGCTTCTGCGGTGGCAGGCTGGCCATAGGGCGTGTCGGTACCTCCAGGGTTGCGTTGGTGGGAAGGCAATGCCGATCCAATGGGGGCACTGTGGGCCGGAGTTGCAAGAGTGGCTGCCTGTGCGCTGCCGGCCAGTGCCAGGGCGTGGCGCATGAACTTGCGCCGCGGCGGCAGAGGTTGTGATGAAGATTCGGTGTGCGTCATGCGCCGCAGTGTGGTGGTCGGCTGCGCAAGACGCATTAACCTTGGATAACGCGCGGAAGACACCATGCGATGTCATCGTTTGTTCATGGTTTGGACACGTGGATTTCATGCGGCGCGCCCACACTGCCTGTGTCTGCTGCCGGGGTCTGACTCGCCGAGTCTGCACCGGGGCGTGCCAACCAGGAGTCCACCATGAACGACTTGCCCAGCCCCACTTTGCCGCTTTCCCCTGTGTCCTTACCCAGGGGGTCACTTCATCGCCCGGACGCTGCGGGCGCGCGCGGCAGTGTGGAAGTGGCTTGGGCGCGCCACCTCGACGAGGTAAGGGCGGCGCAGCGCCTGAGGTACGAGGTGTTTGCCGTGGAGATGGGCGCACGCCTCAAGCCCACGCTCCCAGGCCATGACATTGACGTGTTTGACGACTACTGCGAGCACTTGCTGGTGCGTGATGCTCAAAGCCAGGAGGTCATAGGCACCTACCGCGTGCTGACACCTGCACAGGCACGCCGCATTGGCAGCACCTACAGCGATACCGAGTTCGACCTGACGCGCCTGCGCAGCCTGCGTGCGCGCATGGTGGAACTGGGTCGCAGCTGTGTGCATGCCGAGCACCGCCATGGCGGCGTGATCCTCGCCTTGTGGGGCGCGCTGGCCGACTTCATGGTGCGCAATCAGCTCGACACCATGGTGGGCTGCGCCAGCATCCCGATGTTGCACAACGGCGTGGTGTCGGGCGATATGGCGGCCAGCATCTGGCGCCAGGTGCGCCAGACCCATCTGGCGCCCATCGAATACCAGGTACGCCCGCGTCTGCCTTTGCCCGTGGATCGCTTGGATGATTCGCTGGACATCGAGCCGCCGGCGTTGATCAAGGGCTATCTGCGCCTCGGCGCCAAGGTGCTGGGCGCTCCGGCGTGGGATCCGGACTTCAATTCGGCCGACCTGCCCATGCTCATGCGCATTGCTGATTTGCCTCCGAAGTACCGCAAGCATTTCCTTGGAGCCTGAGCGGCGTATGGGCGCATCCTGAGCGTCTCGGTGACAGAATGCAGATAAATTGGTGACTGTCACGAAACGGTCACCGTGTTGTCGAATACTTCCGTGGTTTCCCTTTGCTGGTGATTGCGTCCATGACCACAACAAAAAAAGCCGATAGTGCTACGGAAGCTGCTTTGATCCCCTCTGCCCAGATCCAGGGTTTGCCGCATGTGTTGGACGCTGTGGGGCACGTTGCGACCGCTCCTGCGGCAGCGGCGCTTTCCCCTGCAGCAGCCCGCGCATCGGCGGCGCAGTTGCGTTTGCTGGACCGAGACCACAGCATCCTGGCATTCAACGAACGGGTGTTCCATTGGGTGGGCCGCAAGGATGTGCCTTTGCTGGAACGCCTGCGCTATCTGTGCATCGTTTCCTCGAACCTAGACGAGTTCTTTGAGGTGCGTGCCGAGCCGCACATCACCGCAGCCCGTACCGGTGAAACCAAAGGCGAGCACACCGTTGCGACCTTTGAAGCGCTATCGGCCAAGGCGCACGACCTGGTGGAACGCCAGTACGCCTTGTACAACGATGCGCTGATGCCTGCGTTGGCACGTGAAGGGGTGCGCGTCGTCTCGCACGGTGAGCGCAACGCTGCCCAGCGTCGCTGGGTGCATGAGTATTTTGTGCGCGAGGTGCGCCCTCTGCTGGTACCCATCAGCCTGGACCCGGCGCACCCGTTCCCCCAGGTGGCGAACAAATCGCTGAACTTCATCGTGCGCCTCAAGGGCAGCGACGCGTTTGGGCGTGAGAACGAGATCGCCATTGTTCGCGTCCCACGCCTGTTGCCGCGCTTCACGCGCATGCCTGCCAAGGTAGCCCCCAAGGGCATGCAGTTTGTCAGCGTCTCCAGCGTGGTGCGCGCGCACCTGACGGATTTGTTCCCCGGCCGCGAGGTGGTGGAGTTCGCGCAGTTTCGGGTCACGCGGCATTCCGACTTGGCGGTGGATGAGGAAGATGTGCGCAACCTTCGCACGGTGCTGCGCCAGGGCTTGCAACACCGCAACTTCGGCACTGCAGTGCGGCTGGAGGTTTCTGCGGGGAGTTCCGAGTACCTGGCCGATTTTCTGCTGCGCCAGTTCGACCTGCCGCGCGCCGCGCTCTATCGCGTGCAAGGCCCTGTGAACCTGGTGCGGTTTTCGCAGCTCATTGATCTGGTCGCCAATCCTGCCTGGATGTTTGCCCCATGGCGCCCCACCTGGCCCCATCAAATCCAACCGAGTGCGTCGATTCTGGAACAGCTCAAGCAAGGGGATGTGCTGTTGCATCAGCCCTTCGAGAGTTTTGATGGCGTACTGGCCTTCTTGCGAGAGGCAGTGCACGATCCGCAGGTGGTCGCTATCAAGCAGACCATTTACCGCACTGGGTCGGACCCGCAAATGCTGGACTTGCTGCGCGAAGCTGTGCGCCGTGGCAAGGAAGTGATGGCCGTGGTGGAGTTGAAAGCCCGGTTTGACGAGGAGGCCAACATCAACTGGGCCGAGGCCCTTGAGTCTGTGGGGGCGCAGGTCGTGTACGGTGTGGTGGGGCTCAAGACGCACGCCAAGATGCTGCTGGTCACCCGCCGTGAAGGGCGACAGATGGTGCGCTACGGCCACCTGGGCACCGGCAACTACAACCCCAGCACGGCACGCTTGTACACGGACCTGAGCTTTCTCACGGCCGACCGCGACATCACGGCCGACATGGACAATGTGTTCAACCACCTGGCCAGCCAAAATCGCCTGCCGCGCATGCGGCGCCTGTTGGTGGCACCGTTTCACCTGCACCGTCGCATGCTGGAAAAGATCGACCAGGTGGGGCTGGCGGCAGCACGCGGAGAGGGCGGGCGCATCGTCGCCAAGATGAATGCCCTGACAGACGAGGCCCTGGTGCGTGCCCTGGTGCTGGCCGGCCAGCGTGGTGCGCGCATCGATCTCATTGTGCGCGGCGCTTGTATCCTGCCGCCGCAACTGGCCGGGGTGACAGAGAACATCCGTGTGCGATCCATCATCGGGCGGTTTCTGGAGCATTCACGGGTTTTTTACTTCCGCTGTGGCAAGGAAGAAGAGCTGTACTGCTCCAGTGCCGACTGGATGAACCGCAACATGATGCGTCGGGTGGAATTGGCCTGGCCTGTGACCGACCCCAAGCTGCGTCAGCGCATCATCGACGAATGCTTGGTGGCCTACCTGCGTGACAGCCGTGATGCCTGGGAGTTGCAACCCGACGGCAGCTACCGTATGGCGGGCAATGTGCTCAAAGGCATGGGAGCGCAGGCAGCGCTGACCAGTCGCTACGCGCCAGCGCCCGCGCCGCGCAACGCTTGATGGACGAGGGTGGTATGGATCTGATCCTGTGGCGACACGCCGAAGCCGAAGAGGGGGGTGTGGGCATGGACGACCTGCAGCGTGCCCTGACACCTCGGGGCGAAAAACAGGCCGTGCGCATGGCAGCCTGGCTGGACCGTCAATTGCCCGAAGGCCTGCGCGTGCTCTGCAGCCCGGCGCGGCGTACCGAGCAGACGGCCCAGGCCCTGGGCCGCAAATACAAGCTGCGCGCTGAATTGCTGCCCAATGGCACTGCGCAGGATTTGCTGGATCTGGTCCAGTGGCCCCAAGGCAAGGGGGCCATTCTGGTGGTGGGCCACCAGCCTGCGCTGGGTCAGGTTGTGGCCCGCGTGCTGGGCATGTCGGTGGGGGAGTGCGCGGTGCGCAAGGGCTCGGTCTGGTGGTTGCGCCAGCGTGAGCGTGCAGGGCAGACTGAAACCGTGCTGCTCAGCGTGCAGTCCCCCGAGTTTCTCTGAGCTTCCGACCCCTGAAGGGGTGGATCACTTGTCGGATTTGGGCCTGCCGGTCTTGATGGTGGGAACGGCCTCCAAGGCCGCATGCAATGCGTTGGGGGACAAGGCCAGCAGTGCCATCAGCCCAGCGCGCAGCAACTCGCTCTTTTTGGCGGGCCGACCCAGCGCCACACTGCGCTCCTTCAGCGTGTCGATGCCGGCGTATTCATCCTTGGGGATGGTGAAACTGTCGCGCACCAGCTTGGGCTTCTTCGACTTGGCTTCTGCCTTGGTGGGCTTTGCGGCCACAGGTTTGGCGGCTGCAGGCTTTGCCACGATGGCTTTGGAGGCGGTGCGCTTGGTGGCGGGGGGCTTGGCAGCGGGTTTCTTGGCGGCTGGTGCCTTGGGTGTCGCGACCTTGCTCACGGCTGGCTTGGGAGCCGCCTTGCGTGCAGGTGCCTTGGCGCTGGGCGCTGGGGTTGCGGCCGCCTTGGGTGTGCTTGCTTCTGTGGTGGGGGTGCTGGGGGTGTTGTTCATCAATGGTCCTTTGAACGATATAAATAGTATAAATCGTTTATACCGTTCATGGCAGCTGTACGTCCAGTTCCCAGCCTGTGCGCTGCCAGGCTTCTATTTCTTCGCGCAACAGGTACGCCGATTGGGGGTAGCTTGCCGCCCAGCCGGTGCGCGCACGCAGGGAGAAGCGGCTGCCATCCAGGCCCAGGGTCAGTCCGTGCAGATCGGGGTCGCGCCGTGCGTGACACAGAATCACGGCCAGCCGCAGGCACAGCAGTTGCACGGCAAACAAGGTGTCGCCCAGGTCGGCCTCGATCTTGCGCACTTTGCCCCTGTGGCCCAACACCAGTGCACCCAGGCGGTGCAGTTCGTGCTGGGCAAAGCCAGCCACATCGGTGTTGTCCAGGATGTAGGCGCCATGGCGGTGGTAGTCGCTGTGCGAGATGCGGCAGCCAATCTCATGCAACTGCGCTGCCCAGCCGAGTTTGCGCGCCCCTGTGCCCTCGTGGTCTGGCAAGGCTTGTGCAAACAGTTGCTCGGCCACGGTCGCCACACGGTGTGCCTGGTCGCGATCCACGGCAAAGCTCTGCACCAGGCCTTGCACCGTCGAGGTCCGCAGGTCGGTCTCGGGCAGCTCGCGGTCCAGCATGTCGTACAGGGCGCCTTGGCGCAGTGCACCCTGGGCCACTTGCATGCTGCGGATCCCGAGCAGGTCAAACAAGGCCCGCAGGATGGACAGGCCGCCGCCGATGACGGCCCTGCGGTCGTCCTTGAGTCCTTCCAGCCGTACCTTGTCAGCGCTTTGGGCGCGCAGCAGGCGTTCGCGCAGCCAGTCCAGTCCCTCGAGCGTCAGCTCGCCGGGGCTGAAGCCAGCGGCGGTCAGCATGTCGCCGACCGCGCCAATGGTGCCCGAGGAGCCATAGGCCACATCCCAGGTGTCGGGGCGGTAGGTGCTCAGGGCTTCATCGAGCACGGCCTTGGCGGCGATTTCCGCGGTGGCAAAGGCCTGTTGTGTGAACTGCCCCTGTGGAAAGTAACGGCTGGACCAGGCCACACTGCCCACGCGAAACGAGGCCACCGCCTCGGGCCGAAAGCGCTGGCCCAGGATCAGTTCGGTGGAGCGGCCGCCAATGTCCACGACCAAGCGCTTCTCGTCGGACTGGGGCAGCAGGCGGGCCACGCCTTGGTAGATCAGGCGCGCTTCCTCAGGGCCGGATATCACATCGATGGGGTGGCCCAGCAGCTCACTGCCCCGGTGCAGGAAAACATCGCGGTTGCGCGCTTCGCGCAGCGTCTGGGTGGCCACCGCACGCACCCGAGCGCGGGGGAAATCGGCGAGCCGCTCGGCAAAACGTGCCAGGCAGTCCCAGCCACGCTGCATGGCTTCGAGGCTGAGGTTGTGCTCACGGTCCAGGCCGTTGCCCTGGCGCACGGTCTCCTTGAGGTAGTCCACGCGCTGGATGCGTCCATGCTCGTAGAGCCCGATTTCCAGGCGAAAGCTGTTCGACCCCAGGTCGACAGCGGCAAGAAGGGTTCCGTTTTGCATTGTTGGAATGAAAAGGTGGTGCGCCAGGGGCCGCCATGGCGAGCTTGTGGGGTTCGAGTGTGCCGGTGGTTTTTGACAACCTCGTGATTGTTGCGTCACGGATGTCAAAGCAACGGCATCAAGCAGTCAAAAAACCATCACGAACAGTTCACGATACCGTCACAGACGCTTGCAATAGTGCCAGGGTTTCCTTTCAAACCTCTGGAGTGATCATGAAATCTGTGCTTTCCCTTCTTGCCCTGGCCGGTGTGGCCGTGATGTCGGGCTGCGCTTCCAGCCCCTCCGTGTCTGCGGGCATGCAGGCAGGCAAGTTTGTGTCGTACGAGTGCGAAGGCGGCAAGCGCCTCCAGGCGCGCCTTGCCGCGGACGGCAGCACCGTGCGCATCCGCCACGAAGGGGGCTACGAACTGGATCGCAAGGGCAATGGTGTGTACGAGGGCGAGGGCTGGCGCCTGGAGACCCAGGGCAAGGTGGAACTGCACCACCACGGCAAGCCTGTGGCGCGCGCTTGCCGTGCTGTCTGAGCGACTTGTCATCAATCAGTCACACAAAGCTCATAAATTCATCGCAATCCTTTCATTTTTACGAAAGTAACCCATGCAAACCAACCCCATCAAGTCGCTGATCGCTGTGTCCACCCTGGCATTTCTGGGAACCCCAGCGCTTGCGCAGGTCGTCAAGGTCGATGGTTCGAGCACCGTCTATCCGGTGACCGAAGCCGTGGCCGAAGAATTCCAGAAGGCCAACAAGGGCATGAAGGTCACGGTCGGTGTGTCTGGCACCGGTGGCGGCTTCAAGAAGTTCTGCCGTGGCGAGACCGACATCTCCAACGCTTCGCGCCCGATCGCGGCCAAGGAGATGGAAGCGTGCCGCGCTGCAGGCGTGGAGTATTTTGAAGTGCCGGTGGCCTTCGACGCGTTGACCGTGGTGATCAACCCCAAGAATGCCTGGCTCAAGCAAGCCACCGTGGCCGAGTTGAAGAAGCTGTGGGAGCCCGAAGCCCAGGGCAAGGTCACGCACTGGAACCAGGTCAACCCTGCCTGGCCCAACCAGCCCATCAAGCTGTTTGGTGCAGGTGCCGACTCGGGCACGTTCGACTACTTCACCGAAGCCATTGTGGGCAAGTCCAAGTCCAGCCGTGGTGACTTCACCGCTTCTGAAGACGACAACGTGCTGGTGCAGGGTGTGGCTGGCGATGTCAATGCCATCGGCTACTTCGGCTACGCCTACTACGCCGAGAACACTGCCAAGCTCAAGGCGCTGCCCATCGTCGAGAAGGAAGGCAAGCCTGCCGTGGCCCCGAGCGAGAAGACCGTTCTGGATGGCTCCTACCAGCCGCTGTCGCGTCCCATCTTCATTTATGTGAACGCCAAGTCGCTTTCCAAGCCCGAGGTGAAGAAGTTTGTGGACTTCTTCATGACCGAGGGCGGCAAGATGGCTTCCGAAGTGAAGTACGTGCCGCTGCCCGCCGAGGCCTACAAGATGGCCCAGGACCACATCAACAAGGGCAAGAAGGGCACCGTGTTTGGTGGCAAGAACGAAGTCGGCATCACCATCAAGGAACTGCTGGCCCGCGAAGCCAAGATGTAATGGCCTGAGCCATGGCGCCCTGCACACCTGTCCGTTGGGTGGGGCAGGGCTTTTCACGCAAACCGGTATGTCTGCTGATTCCTACAATGACCGCGACCTCCACAACCCCGGATCGAACCATGTCGAATCCACCACTCACGGGTGATGCCAGGCTGGCGCAGTTGGCGCGATCCAAAGTCGCGCGCAAGCGCAAGGACCGCTTCGTCGAGAGCATTCTTTTGCTTGCGGCCTGTGTGTCGGTCTTCACCACCCTGGCCATCGTCTATATCCTGATCAAGGAGTCGTTGGTGTTCTTCTCGCAGGTGCCACTGTGGGATTTCCTCACGGACACGCAGTGGACACCGTTGTTCGATGACGCGCATTTCGGCATCTCGGTGCTGTTGGCTGGCACCCTTTCCAGCTCATTCGTGGCGCTGCTGATCGCGGTACCGTTGGGCACGATCATCGCGATCTATCTGTCGGAGTTTGCCGGGCACAAGACGCGTGAAGTGCTCAAGCCCATGCTGGAATTGCTGTCGGGCATTCCGACCATCATCTACGGCTTCTTTGCGCTGCTGGTGGTCACACCCTTGCTGCAAAAGCTCATGCCAGGGCTGCCCACGTTCAACATCCTCTCCGCCGGATTGGTGATGGGCATCATGATCATTCCGTACGTGTCTTCGCTGTCGGAAGACGCCATGCGGGCCGTTCCCATGAGCCTGCGCGAAGGCGCCTACGCCCTGGGTTCCACGCGCTTTCAGACCGCCACGCGGGTGGTGGTGCCTGCGGCACTGTCGGGCATTGCATCGGCCTACATCCTGGGTGTTTCGCGTGCTGTAGGCGAGACCATGATTCTTGCGGTGGCCGCCGGCATGCAGCCCAACCTGACGCTCAACCCGATGGAGTCTGCCGCCACGATCACCTCGTTCATCGTGCAGGTGGCCCTTGGTGACCTGCCGCACGGCAGCGTCGGCTACCAGACCATTTTTGCTGCAGGCCTCACGCTGATGCTGCTGACCCTGTCTTTCAACCTGCTCGGCTACTGGCTGCGCCGCAAGTTCCGTGAGGCCTATTGATGAACTCTCCAACCGTTTCCAAAGAGCGGCTGCGCTCCATCATTCGTTCGCACAAGCGCTGGGACATTGTTTTCGGCATCGTCGGCCTCATGGCCATGTCGGTCGGCATTCTCACGCTCGTTGCGCTGTTCGCGCAGATGGTGATCGATGGTTTTCCGCGTCTCACGGCCGAGTTCTTCACCAACTTTCCCTCGCGCCGCGCCGGTCAGGCGGGCATCGTGTCTGCGTGGGTCGGCTCCTTGCTGGTGATGTTGGTGACGGCCCTGTTCGCCATTCCGGTGGGTATTGCCAGCGCCATCTACTTGGAAGAGTACGCGCGCAAGAACTGGTTTACCGATGTGATTGAAATCAACATCACCAACCTGGCAGGTGTCCCGTCCATTGTGTACGGTTTGCTCGCCTTGGGATTGTTTGTGTACACCTTTGGTTTTGGCCAAAGCATTCTGTCAGCCGGCCTGACCCTTGCCTTGCTCATCCTGCCGATTGTGATTGTGGCAACACGCGAGGCCTTGCGCGCCATTCCGCAGACCGTGCGGGAAGCCGCCTACGCCTGTGGCGCCACCAAATGGCAGGTGTGCAGCGACCACCTCATTCCGTACGGCATGCCTGGCATTTTGACGGGTGTGATCATCGGTCTGTCCCGCGCCATTGGCGAGACTGCGCCCATCATCACCATTGGCGCGCTGACCTTCATTGCCTTCCTGCCACCCGCACCCTTCGTTGAGGGGGCCGGCATGTTCGACTGGCTGATGTCTCCGTTCACCGTCATGCCGATCCAGATTTTCAACTGGACCTCCCGCCCCGACCCGGCCTTCCACGCGAATGCGGCCGCTGCCAGCCTGGTGCTGGTGGTGCTGACGCTGAGCATGAACGCCACCGCCATCTGGTTGCGCTATCGCCTGCGCAAAAACCTCAAGTGGTAATCAACGCAACCCTGTCTGGAACCTTCTACGATCATGGCAACCCCTGCTTCCACTACGGCCGTCGCACCCAAGCTCAAGGCCCAGTCCAAGAACCTGGACTTTTTCTACGGCGACTTCAAGGCCCTCAAGTCCATCAGCATGCCGATCTATGAAAACAAGGTCACGGCCTTGATCGGCCCCAGCGGCTGCGGCAAGTCCACGTTTCTGCGCTGCTTCAACCGCATGCACGACCTGTACCCTGGGCACCGCTACGGCGGCTCCATCGAACTGCTGCCCGACCAGATCGACCTGCTGCACCACCATGTGGACCCCATCGAAGTGCGCATGCGCCTGTCCATGGTGTTCCAGAAACCCAATCCGTTCCCCAAGTCGATCTTCGAGAACGTGGCCTACGGCCTGCGGGTGCGTGGCGAAAGGTCCAAGACCTACATCGAGGACAAGGTGGAGGCCGCGCTCAAAGGTGCTGCCATCTGGAATGAAGTGAAAGACCGCCTGGACGAAGTGGCCGTCAACCTCTCGGGGGGGCAGCAGCAGCGTCTGTGCATTGCGCGCTCGCTGGCCACGGATCCGGAGATCATCCTGTTCGACGAACCCACCTCGGCGCTGGACCCGATTGCCACAGGCGCCATTGAAGAGCTGATCGCCGAAATCAAGCACAAGGTGACCATTCTGATCGTCACACACAACATGCAGCAGGCTGCGCGCTGCAGTGATTACACGGCTTACATGTACCTGGGCGAGCTGATGGAATTTGGCGAGACCGAAGAAATCTTCTTCAAGCCCAAGCGCAAGGAAACCGAAGACTACATTACCGGCCGTTTCGGCTGAGGAGGACACTGTGCCCGAAAAGCATCTTTCTTCGCAGTTCGACAGCGAACTCAACGGCGTTTCCACCCGCGTGATGGAAATGGGGGGGCTGGTCGAGTCCCAGATCCGCCACGCCATCTATGCGCTGTCCCAGTTCAGTCTGGAATCGGTGGACCAGGTGCTGGCCATCGAGGAGCGCGTGAACGCCATGGAGGTCGAGATTGACCACGACCTCTCCACCATCATCGCCAGGCGCCAGCCCACGGCGCGCGATCTGCGCCTGTTGCTGGCGTTCTCCAAGGCGACGGCCAATCTGGAGCGTATGGGCGACGAGGCGAGCAAGATGGCGCGCATGGTGCGCTCCATCATCGAGGGCGGAGCGCCCCGGTCGCTGCCCACGGGCGATCTGCGTCTTGCGGCGGACCTGGCATCGGGGCAATTGCGCAAGGCACTTGACGCCTTTGCTCGCCTGGACGTCAAGATGGCCGTGGCCATCCTGAAGGAGGACGATCTGATCGACCAGGAGTTCGGCGGATTCGTGCGCAAGCTCATCACCTACATGATGGAAGACGCGCGCACGATTTCGCCCAGCCTGGATCTGTTGTTCCTGGCCAAGGCCATTGAGCGCATTGGCGATCACTCCAAGAACATCGCTGAACTGATCATTTACCTCGTCAAGGGCATGGATGTGCGTCACACTTCCCTGGGCGATATCGAATCGGCCGTGCTGTAAACGGGTCTGCGCGACACCATGAGAAAACTACCCCGAGTCCTGATCGTCGAGGATGAGCCGGCCATTGCCGAGCTGATTGCCGTCAACCTGCGCCACAACGGATTCCAGCCTTTCTGGGCCGAGGACGGTGACAGCGCCCAGCGCGAGCTGGATGCGGTGTTGCCCGATGTGATTCTTCTGGACTGGATGCTGCCTGGCCAAAGCGGGTTGGCGCTGGCACGCAAATGGCGCGCCGACAGCCGCACCAAGCCTGTGCCCATCCTCATGCTCACGGCGCGCGGTGATGAACCCGACAAGATCGCCGGGCTCGATGCCGGGGCCGATGACTACATCACCAAGCCCTTCTCGACCCAGGAACTGCTGGCGCGCATCCGCGCCGTGCTGCGCCGCCGGGCCCCCGAGCAGGTGACCGACAGCGTGAGCATTGGCGAGCTGGTGCTCGATGCTGCCACCTATCGCGTGTCCTTCCAGGGGCAGTTGCTCAAGGTGGGGCCGACCGAGTTCAAGCTTTTGCACTACCTCATGAAGCATCCGGAGCGCGTGCACAGCCGCGCGCAACTGCTCGACAAGGTGTGGGGTGACCATGTGTTCATCGAAGAGCGCACCGTCGATGTGCACGTCAAGCGCTTGCGCGAGGCGCTGGGCGCTGCGGGTACCATGATCGAGACGGTGCGTGGAGCGGGGTATCGGCTCACCGCCCAACCGCAGGTGCCCATGCGCGCTTGAGGCGTATGCCCGGCGGAACTTGTGCTCAGTCGCCGATGGCGCTCGGCGCGGGCATGCCCCGGACTCACGACGCCACGTCAATGGACAACGAACGGCTGCGCCATCTGGCGCAGTTTCTAAGGTGCTGCGCGCATGGTTCTGCGTTTTCTGATCTTTCTCTTCTGGCAATTGCTGGGGGGCGCCATCGGCTGGTGGCAGGGTTCTGCCTGGGGCGCTGCGCTGGGCGCCGCTGTGGCCGCCTGGGTGTGGTTTGTGCTGGACATGTGGCGTGGCGGGCGCATGTTGCGCTGGCTGCGCCAGGGGGATGTGCAGCGAGGTCTCGAGCTCTACGGACTGTGGGGCGAGGCCGTGGAACGTGTGCGCCGCCTGGTGCGCCAGCAGCAGGATCTGGTGCGGGAGAGCGACAAGCGCCTGCAGGACATACTGGGCGCCTTGCAGGCTTCACCCAATGGGGTGGTGCTGCTGGATGAGGAAGGGCGCATCGAATGGTGCAACGACACGGCGGCGGAGCATTTCGGCTTTGATCCGCAGCGCGATGCCCTGCAATCCATCCGTAACCTGGTGCGCGATCCGGAGTTCAATGCTTACCTGGCTGAGCATGACTATGCCCGTGACGTGGTGCTGGAAGGGCGCGGCAGCACGCCTTCGCGGCCGGTGCGCGTCTCCGTGCATGTGCACACCTATGGCGAGGGCCGTGCCTTGCTGCTGTCGCGCGATGTGACGGCGCTGGAGCAGGCCGAGGCCATGCGGCGCGACTTCGTCGCCAACGTGTCGCACGAAATCCGCACCCCACTGACCGTGCTGACCGGGTTTGTCGAGACCTTGCAGACGCTGGACCTCGAAGCCCCCGACCGCGCGCGCTACCTTGCCATGATGGCGCAGCAGGCGGCGCGCATGCAAAGCGTGGTGCAGGACCTGCTGACGCTGTCGCGCCTGGAGGGCAGCCCCTTGCCGGGCATGGGGGAGTGGACGCCGGTTTCCAGCCTGTTGCAGCGCTGCGAGGAGGAGAGCCGGGCGCTGTCGGCCCTGCTCACGCAGAACCAGGCCCAGGGCCATGTGCTGGAGTTTGATACCGGCGCCGCCCAGTGGCAGGACATCGCAGGCAGTCCGGCCGAACTGCAAAGCGCCTTGTCCAACCTCATCAGCAACGCCGTGCGTTACACCCCAGGTGGCGGGCGCATTGTGGTGCGCTGGGAGCGAACTGCCGATGGTGGCGCCGTGTTCTCCGTGCAGGACACGGGCCCGGGCATTGCCCCCGAACACATTCCCCGACTGACCGAGCGCTTCTACCGCGTGGATCGCAGCCGCTCACGCGAAACCGGAGGCACCGGCCTGGGCCTGGCGATCGTCAAGCATGTGCTGCAGCGCCACGGCGCGAGCCTGGACATCCGCAGCACCCTGGGCAAGGGTTCCACCTTCAGTGTGCACCTTCCGGCGGCACGCCTGCGGTCGAACTGAGCAGGGCCCGGCGCAGCATGGCTGCAAAGACCACTGCCGTGACCACCAAGGCGGCGGCGCTTGCGGCCCAGAAGGGGACGGGGGACGCCATTGAGGCTACGGGCCCAAACCCATGGTAAGCCCACAGGTAGCCGCCACCCAGGCCCACGCCCCACAGCATCACGCCATACACCACCAGGGGTGCCAGCGTGATGCGAAAGCAGCGCAGCAAAAAGATGCACAGGGTCTGCACCGCATCTGCCAGGTGGTACAGCGCCACCCAGCCCAGCAGGCCCGCGGCAGCCATCACCACTTGGGCATCGTTGGAATAGACCGATGCAATCCAGTGATTTGCTATAAAAACAATAGCTGCTAGCGCAATACAGATAAGCGCTAGAAGCCTAAAACCTATATAAACAGCCTGCCGCGCATGCGCCGCTTGTCCTGCACCGCGCCAGTAGCTCACGCAGGCACTGGTGGCGATGGCCAGCGACAGCGGCACCATGTACAACACGGCGGCCATGTTGGCGGCAATCTGGTGTGCGGCCGAGGCCAGCGTGCCCTGGCGCGCAATGAACAAGGCCATCAGCGTGAACGAGGTCACTTCCACGGTGACGGCCAGCGCCGAAGGAATCCCCAGCCGTGCAAAGGCGGCCAGTTGCGCACGGTTGGGTGGTTCCATGCGCTGCCACACCTGCAAAGGGGCGTACATCGCTTGCGTGCGCAGCAGCCACAGGGCCACGGCCAGCATGCCGCAGTTCACCACCAGGGTGGCCCAGCCGCAGCCGACGACCCCCATCGCGGACATGCCCGCACCGCCAAACGTCCACCAGATGGACAGCGGAATCTTGACCAGCAGTGAAACCACCTGCAGCCAGGTGACCCACTGCGGGTGCCCCAGGGCCTGGTTGAGCGTGCTGAAAACGCGGAACAGCAGGGCTGGAGGCAGCGCCAGGGCCAGCACGGCCAGGTACTGCTCCACACTGGGGCGAAGGGCCTCGGGCACCTGGGTCCAGGCCAATACCGGGTCCGGGTGCAACAGCACGGCCATGCCGGGCACGCAGGCCAGGGCGCAGAGGTACAGCGACTGGCGCAGCGAGCCGCCAATGGCCTGCGGCTTGCGCGCGCCGCGCAGTTCCGCCCAGATGGGCAGCAGCGCGCTCAGCATGCCCAGCAGGGGAACGTACACGCTGATGTAGAGGGCCGAGCCGATGGCCAGCGCAGCCAGCGACTCTTGTGCATGGCGGCCTGCGACGATGGTGTCCGTCACGCCAAAGGCCATGACCGCCAGTTGGCCGACGAGCACCGTGCCCGCGTGGCGCGCGATCAAGGAGCGGTCTGACAGGCACGACTCAGTCTTGTGGGACATGGCGGCGGTAGAGCTCCAGCACATCGCCGCGTTCGCGCGGTCGGTCCACACGGTGTTGCAGGGTCCAACCCGTCAGATCAGGCAAGGGCATGGGTTTGCGCGCGTTGGCACTGCTGGCATACGGCGCATGTACCAGCCAATCGCAGCGGGGGGTATCGTCCAGCGGCACCAGTCGCAACTGTCCATGGAACTGCAGTGCGGCCATCTGGGTGCGGTCCAGCCCATACATGTGCATGCAGGTGGGCTGGCCTGCGAGCCGTGCCAGTGTGCGCATCTGGGGCACGTCACTGCGCACGTAGTCGAGCATGGGCAGCCACAGCGTTGTCAGCAACAACCAGCACAGGGTGGTACCTGCAGCGGGCAGTACCAGGCTTTTCCAGATGGCACTGCGGTGGCGGCCGGCACGCCACCACACCAGGGCGCACCAGGCCAGGGTGGCAGCCAGGGCCACCGCAAAGGCAATCGCCGAAAACTGTGGCTCAAAGCCCCGTGCCAGTTTGGCGACGTTGGCGGCAGGTTTGGCAGGGACGCCTGTCTGCGTGGACACCCAGATTACCCAGATCGCAATGACCGAGGCGCTGAAGAACAGCAGGGTGAACCAGTCGATCAAGGCCGACATGCTGCGCCGCAGTGTGGGCAGGGCAAAGGCTGCCAGTGCCGCCAGGGCCGGCAGGCTCAGCAGCAGGGCACGGTCCGAGGGCAGGGTACCCACGGCGCAGCCCAGCGTAACCAGCACAAACCACAGTGGCAGCAGCAGGTGCAGGTGCGGGCGGCGATGCAGGATCTGCCTGCGCCAGCGCCACAGCGTCCACAGTGCCAGCGGCCATGCGGGCCAGGCAAACCAGACCAGCAGGCGAGCCAGGTCCAGCCAGTCCTTGCCCAACTCCTGCGGCCAGGCCAACTTCCAGCGCCAGGCGTCCAGCCACCAGGTCAGTGCGGCGGCAATCAGCGCCGAAGCAAGGGCCAGAACACTCCATTGCACGGCATGTCTTCTCTCCGACGGCTCGGCATGGGTATCGCTCAGGTACAGGGCTGCGGCGCCCAGGGCATAGAGCAAGGCCAGTGTGGGTGCACCGCTCAGCACCAGCCCCACCATGCCTGCGGCCAGTGCCGTGGCTGCCAGCGTCTTGGACTGCGGCCCAGTGGCCAGGCCATAAAACACCAGTGTCGTGCAGCACAGTTGCACGAGGTAGGACGTGGTTTCGTGTGTGGGCTGTGCCAAGCCCAGGCAGGCCAGCAAGGCCAGCAGCCCGCCGTCGGCCATGGCACGGGCGTAGTCTGCCGGCTGGGCCTCGCCGCCAAAGGCAAAGGCCACGGGCTGCGCGCCCGGACTGCGCGCCAGCGCGTAGATGCCGTACCAGGTGGCCAGCAGGGTCAGCGCCACCAGCAAGACGAAGGGGATGCGCGCTGCGAGTTCCGGTGCAACCCAGGGGGTGGTCAGTTGGATGGCCCAGGCACCCAGCCAATAGGGCAGCAGGCCGTCCGTCTCAGGCGACAGACCGCCCAGCAGTGGTGCCATCCAGGGGGTGTGGCCTCCGGCCAGTTCCTGCATGTAGCCCAGCGCCGCCATGTCGGCACCGCGCCAGGGATTGCGCCCTACAAAGCCAGGCAGGATGTAGGCAGCGCACAGCAGGAACAAGGCCCAACGGGGCAGCCGCCGCACGGCGCTTTGAGGAACGATGGCGGGACTGGGTTGGTTCACGCGGCGGCTCGCTGAGGGTTCGTCGCAGGATACTAGTGTCCTGAGTTGGAAATTCGTTTCATAAAAAGGCCGAGAATCGCCGCCATGCTGCGTTGCAAATCCGCGCGATAGCTACGGCTATCGCTGTGGTTTGCGCCTTGCCTGGCAACGATTTCGACATTTTTATATCTTCAACGAATCTCCAACTCAGGACACTAGGAATGAAAAAGGCAGCACGGTCTCCCGGGCTGCCTAGGGGCGAAAACGGCGCAGGAAGCGAGATTACTTGGCAGCCGTCTTGCCGAAGCGGTTGCGGAAACGCTCCACGCGGCCGCCCATGTTGTCCACCGACTTCTGGGTGCCGGTGTAGAAGGGGTGCGACTCGCTGGAGGTATCCAGCTTGAACAGAGGGTATTCCTTGCCCTCGAAGGTCTCGGTTTCCTTGGTGTTCACGCAGGAACGCGTCACGAACTTGAAACCGTTGGACAGGTCCGCGAAGAGCACTTCGCGGTAGTTGGGGTGAATGCCTTCTTTCATGATCTCTCTCATGTCAAACGGGAGCCGCACCAGCCCATCTGGTGTACTTTCCGCATCAAGCCCTCGATTATCGCACAAACGCGCGCAGCAGCATCAGCCGCCGCGGCGCATGGCCTCGAAGAACTCCACATTGGTCTTGGTTTCGCGCATTTTCTTGATCATGAGTTCCATGGACTCGATCTCGTCCATGTTGTACATGAACTGGCGCAGGATGCGGGTCTTCTGCAGGATTTCTGGGGGCAGCAGCAGCTCTTCACGGCGCGTACCGCTCTTGTTGAGCTCGATGGCGGGGAACACGCGCTTTTCGTACAGGCGGCGGTTCAGGTGGATTTCGCAGTTGCCGGTGCCCTTGAATTCTTCAAAAATCACTTCGTCCATGCGGCTGCCGGTATCGACCAGCGCCGTGGCGATGATGGTGAGCGAGCCGCCTTCCTCAACCTTGCGCGCGGCGCCAAAGAAACGCTTGGGGCGCTGCAGTGCGTTGGAGTCCACACCGCCCGACAGCACCTTGCCGGAAGAGGGCACGACGTTGTTGTAGGCGCGGGCCAGGCGGGTGATGGAGTCCAGCAGGATCACTACGTCCTTTTTCAGCTCGACCAAGCGCTTGGCGCGCTCGATCACCATCTCGGCCACGTGCACGTGGCGTGCAGCGGGCTCGTCGAAGGTGGAGGCGATGATCTCGCCCTTCACCGTGCGCTGCATCTCGGTCACTTCTTCGGGGCGCTCGTCCACCAGCAGCACCATCAGGTGCACGTCTGGGTTGTTGGCCGTGATGGCGTGGGCGATGTGCTGCATCATCACCGTCTTGCCGCTCTTCGGGGGTGCAACGATCAGCGCGCGCTGGCCACGGCCAATGGGGGCAATGATGTCGATGATGCGGCCGGTGATGTTTTCGTCGCTCTTGATGTCGCGCTCCAGCCGCATGTGTTCCTTGGGGAACAGCGGCGTGAGGTTCTCGAACATCACCTTGTGCTTGTTCTGCTCCGGCGGGCCATCGTTGACCTTGTCAAGCTTGGTCAGCGCGAAGTAGCGCTCGCCATCCTTGGGCGTGCGCACTTCGCCTTCGATCATGTCGCCGGTGTGCAGGTTGAAGCGCCGCACCTGGCTGGGGCTGATGTAGATGTCGTCGGTGCTGGCCGTGTAGCTGGTGTCGGGGCTGCGCAGAAAGCCGAAACCGTCGGGCAGGATTTCGAGAACGCCGTCGGCGAACACCTGTTCACCGGCCTTGGCGCGTTTCTTGATGATCGCAAACATCAGCTCCTGCTTGCGCATGCGGCCGGTGTTTTCGATATCAAGCTCTTCGGCCTGCTTGAGGACTTCAGACACATGCAGTGCCTTGAGTTCGTTGAGGTGCATGAATGGACTCCGGGAAGGGAGCGAAGAAAGTCTCTGGGGGAGTGGGGCTTGCCGGTGCACCTGCGGTGGGCAGGCTGGCTTGCCTGGTGTCTCGAACCGGCAGCGTGTGCCTGCGTGCCGGTGATCGGTGCTGATTATGACAGGAAAAGCAACCGTTCCTGGCGGGGAGGGAAGAAGCAGGCGAAAGAAGGTGGGCCACAGCCCCTTGCAGCGCGTTGGCCCAGGGCGCGCAAGGGGTGCAAGAAGCGATGGATCAGGCCAATTGCTGGTCGATGAATGCGGTGAGCTGGGCCTTGCTCATGGCGCCGACCTTGGTGGCGGCCAGCTGGCCGTCCTTGAACAGCATGAGCGTGGGGATGCCACGGATGCCAAAGCGTGCGGGGACTTCACGGTTCTCGTCGACGTTCATTTTGGCAATGGTGAGCTTGCCCTGGTAGGTGCCAGCGACTTCATCAAGAATGGGCGCAATCATCTTGCACGGACCACACCATTCGGCCCAGTAGTCCACCAGAACCGGGGAGGTGGATTTCAGAACATCGCCTTCGAAACTGGCGTCGGAGACATGTTTGATGAGTTCGCTTGCCATGCGTTTTCCTTCTCGAAATAAGTGTGCGGAACGGGGTGTTTTCAATGCTTGCATTGTGACAGAAACCTCTGTGTCGCCGCAGGGACAGCAGGCGGTCTGCCGCTATGGCTGTCATAGCACAAAGTGATTTGTGCAGGTGCAAACAAGTGCGATGGCAATAGGCCCGACAATCCCCCTCCCGGGGGATGGTGGCCCACCGGTGACAAGGAAAGAACCCCTCCATGCAAGAAATGACAACCGATGTCGCGGTGGTTGGCGCTGGCCCTGCAGGCCTGATGGCCGCGCAGGAACTGGCCCTGGCCGGTTGCGAAGTCCACCTCTTTGATGCCATGCCCTCGGTGGGGCGCAAGTTCCTGTTGGCGGGCAAAGGGGGGATGAACCTGACCCATTCCGAGCCCCTGGAGCGCTTCGTGCAGCGCTATGGCGAGCGCCAGGCCTTGTTGACCCCCCTGCTGCAGGTGTTCGGTCCGGATCAGCTGCGGGCCTGGGCGCAAGGCCTGGGCGTCGAGACCTTTGTGGGCACCTCGGGCCGGGTGTTTCCAGTGGACATGAAGGCCGCGCCCTTGCTGCGTGCGTGGATGCAGCGCCTGCGTGGGCTGGGAGTGCGTTTTCACATGCGCCACCGCTGGTTGGGCTGGGATGGGGCGGGGCGTTGGTGTTTTTCCTCTGTGCAGGGTGAGGTGGCTGTTTCTGCACGCGCCGTGGTGCTGGCCCTGGGGGGCGGGAGCTGGTCGCGGCTGGGGTCTGACGGGGCCTGGATGGAGCCCCTGCGGCAGCGGCAGGTGGCGGTGCAGCCGCTTCGCCCGGCCAACTGTGGCTTTGATGTGCGCAGCCCTTTGGTGCCCGCGCAGTCGCGGGGCTGGTCGCCCCACTTTGCACAGGCGCACGCGGGTGGGCCGTTCAAATCGGTGGCGCTGCGTTTTGAAGACCGGGAGGGACGCCTGTTCGCACGCAAAGGCGAGTTCGTGGCCACCGAAACAGGTATTGAGGGCAGTCTGGTCTATGCCGTTTCGGCCCTGTTGCGCGACGAAATCGAGGCCCAGGGCCAGGCCACGCTCACGCTGGATCTGCTGCCCGACTGGAGTGCCGACCGGGTGCTCGCCGCAGTGGCGCACCCCCGAGGGTCGCGTTCGTTGTCCAGCCACCTCAAGAGCCGCTTGGGGCTGGAAGGCATCAAGCTGGCCGTGCTGCACGAAGTGCTGACCAAGGAGCAAATGCACGATGTCCGTGTCCTGGCGCAGCACGTCAAGGCCTTGCCCCTCACGGTGGTTGCGCCCCGCCCATTGGACGAGGCCATCAGCACCGCCGGTGGGGTGGATTTTGCGGCGCTGGATGGGCGGCTCATGCTGCATGCCCTGCCTGGAGTGTTTTGCGCCGGCGAGATGCTGGACTGGGAAGCCCCTACCGGCGGCTATTTGATGACGGCCTGCATGGCCACCGGCGTGCAGGCTGGACGCGGAGCCGTGCGTTGGCTGCAACAAAACCAGGCGCCGCTCTGACGTCCTGGCCGAGCGCATGCAGGGGATCAAGGCAATTGGTCTAAACTGGATTCCCATGTCCACTGTCGCCCTTGCCACGTCCCCATGAGCACCATCTCGACGGTGGTCTTTGCCGACCTCACGGGCAGCACCAGCCTCTATGAAACCCTGGGCAACGAGCGTGCCGCAGCCGCGGTGTCGCGCCTGACGCAGTGGATCGGCGAGGTGATCGAGGCCCACGAAGGCCGCGTGGTCAAGAAGCTGGGGGATGGGGTGCTGGCGGTGTTCGAAAGCGCCAACCAGGCGGTTTTCATGGCGGGCGAGATGTTGCGCAACCACCAGTCACATCTGCAGCGCTGGCCTGAATCCGTGCGTATGGAAATCCGCCTGGGTGTGGCCAGCGGTGACGTGCTGCAGGTGGATGGCGACACCTACGGCGATGCGGTGAATGTGGCTTCGCGCCTGTCTGAAAAAGCCGGGCCCAGCGAGATTTGGGTCAATGATGTGACAGCCGTGGATGCGGGCGTGGTGCCGGGGATCCGCTTTCGCCGACTCGGTGAGTTCGACATCCGTGGCAAGACCGAATCCCAGATGGTGTTTCTGGCCGAATGGCGGGATGTGGACGCCACCGACCTGATGACCATGCAGGCGGGATTGAGCGCAGCCGCCCCTTTGAGCGATTCGCAGTTGGGCAGCATCCGTATCAGCTGGAATGGTGCAACGCTGGAATTTTCGTCGGACGAGGTGCCGGTGCAGATCGGCCGCACCCAGAGCATGCAGCTGTGCATTCCCGACGCACGCGTCTCGCGCGTGCACGCCAGGATCGATTGGCACCAGGGCTCCTTCACCCTGACCGACCAGAGCAGCTTTGGCACCTGGGTGCTGTTCGAGGGAGGGGAAACCGCTGTTCCGCTGCGCCGCGACTCCTGCCTGTTGCATGGCTCGGGCAAGATCGCACTCGGCATGCCCTTTGGCGCCGGTGCGCCCGTGCTCAGTTTCATGGTTTCTGGCAGTAACATGCGCCTACAGCGCTGAGGGCCGTTGGCGGGCTGCGCTGCCATCCTGCAGGGCCTGCCCTGGGGGGATGGATCCGCCCCACGCAGCAGGAGGATCGCCATGTTCAAGCAACTGCGCAAGGCTCTGGGCCTGAATCCCCAGCCGGCGCCACCGCAGGGCATCGTCACACCAGGTCAATTGGCCCAGTGGGCCGGGGCGCAGCGATGGGCCTTTGCCTTTGATGGCGAGCCCGACCGCTTTGTGCTGCAGGGCCAGGTGGTGGAACACCCCTGGCGCCTCGAAAGCGGTGCGCCCTCGCGCGACTATATGCAAGGCACCGAACTGCGGGTGCGCGCCGAGCTGGCGCTCAACCCCGACGCGCATGTCATGGTCATCAGCCGCGCCCTCAAGGAGGAACTGGAAGGCCGGGTGTATGGCGCCATCACCAACAGCCTGCAAACCACTGTGGACCAAAGCCTGCCGCAGGAGATGCGCTGGCTGTCCATCTACGAAGAACTGCGCTGGCCGCAGATGCCCGCGTCCTTTGTGCGCGCCTTTGCCGTGGTGGGGGAGGACCTGGACACCGCGCGCCACTGGGTGAATGCAGCCCTGGTGTCGCAACTGATGCGCGACCAGCAGCGGGTGCCACCGGGCCAGGTGCCGCTGGTGCTGATGGTGAGCGATGCCAGCGTGTCGCTGCGCATGCAAAGCAGCGCATGCTGCCTGCCCGACCTGGAGTACGCCATGGGCGCATTCCTGGCCGCCTGCGTGGTGGCCACGCACCAACTGCCGCACACGGTGGACGACCATGGGCCGTCTACCTTGCCAGTGACGTGAATCCCACGCCCCCCTCCCTGAGCCGCTGCGCGGCTGGCTTGGGGCGTGTTTAGAACAGGTTCCTGCGCGCTGCAGATGGCGCGCAAGACAAAGGACACTCAGTGCCTCAGTGCGCAGCCTTGGGCTTGGGGGCCATGTACTTGCCCAGCTCCCACTTGGCGATGGAGTTGCGGTGCACTTCGTCGGGGCCGTCGGCAAAGCGCAGCGTGCGTGCCTGGGCGTAGTTGAAGGCGAGCGGGAAGTCGTCGCACATGCCGCCGCCGCCGTGCGCCTGGATGGCCCAGTCGATCACCTGGCAGGCCATGCTGGGCGCCACCACCTTGATCATGGCGATCTCGGTCTTGGCGACCTTGTTGCCGGCCACGTCCATCATCCAGGCGGCCTTGAGCGTGAGCAGGCGTGCCATGTCGATCTTGCAGCGGGCCTCGGCGATGCGCTCCTGCGTCACGGTCTGCTGGGCCAGCGGCTTGCCGAAGGCCACGCGCGAGATGGCGCGCTTGCACATCAGTTCCAGCGAGCGCTCGGCCAGGCCGATCAGGCGCATGCAGTGGTGGATGCGGCCAGGGCCCAGGCGCCCCTGGGCAATCTCGAAGCCGCGGCCTTCGCCCAGCAGGATGTTGGAGACCGGCACGCGCACGTTCTCGAACAGCACCTCGGCATGTCCATGCGGCGCATCGTCGTAGCCGAACACGTTGAGCGGCCGCACGATCTTGACGCCGGGAGTGTCGGCGGGCACGACGATCATGCTTTGCTGGGAGTGCTTGGGTGCTTCGGGGTCGGTTTTGCCCATGGTCACCAGCACCTTGCAGCGCGGGTCCATGGCACCCGATGTCCACCACTTGCGGCCATTGATGATGTACTCATCGCCCTGGCGCTCGATGCGCGTTTCGATGTTGGTGGCGTCGCTCGACGCCACGTCGGGCTCGGTCATGGCAAATGCGGAGCGGAACCTGCCTTCGAGCAGCGGCTTGAGCCAGGCTGCCTTGATGGGCTCGGAGCCATAGCGGGCAATGGTCTCCATGTTGCCCGTGTCGGGCGCGGAGCAGTTGAACACCTCGCTGGACCACAGCACGCGGCCCATGATCTCGGCCAGGGGGGCGTATTCGGCGTTGGTCAGCCCGGCGCCGTGGTAGCCCGAAGCTTCGGCCGTGTCTACGGGCAAAAACAGGTTCCAGAGCCCGGCGGCCTGTGCCTTGGGCTTGAGGTTCTCGATGGTCTGCAGCGGTGTCCAGCGCTTGCCCGCTTCGGTGTTGGCTTGCAGTTCGGCTTTGTACGCGGCTTCTGCGGGGTAGATGTGCTCGTCCATGAACTTGAGCAGGCGCTCGCGCAGTTCTTTGGTTTTGGGGGAATAGTCAAAGTCCATGGGTTCTCCTAGAAAAAAGGGGGTGAGCGTGCCGCTTACGTGCGTTGGGCAAAGGCCCAGGCCATCTGGGCCAGGGGCCGTGCGCCGTCGCCCGAGGCCTTGGCCTGGGCGCTGGAGGCAGTGCCTGCCTCCACGCGCTTGGCAATGCCTTGCAGGATGGCGGCCAGGCGGAACAGGTTGTAGGCCAGATAGAAGTTCCAGTCGCTGGCCAGCTCTTCGGGGGTGGCCAGGCCGGTGCGGTCGCAGTACTTGCGGATGTATTCCTGCTCCGACGGGATGCCCAGCGCCGCCAGATCCAGCCCGCCAATGCCCCGGAAATGCCCGGGCGGAATGTGCCAGGCCATGCAGTGGTAGCTGAAGTCGGCCAGCGGGTGGCCCAGGGTGGACAGCTCCCAGTCCAGCACGGCAACCACGCGGGGCTCGGTGGGGTGGAACATCAGGTTGTCCAGCCGGAAGTCGCCATGCACGATGGACACGCGGCTTTCGTCGCGTGCGCTGGCGGGCATGTGGGCGGGCAGCCAGGCCATGAGCTGATCCATCTCGGGGATGGGCTGGGTGATGGAGGCCTGGTACTGCTTGCTCCAGCGGCCGATCTGGCGCTCGAAGTAGTTGCCCGGCTTGCCGTAGTTGGCCAGGCCCTGCTGCGCAAACTTGACGCTGTGCAGCGCCGAGATGACGCGGTTCGTTTCGTCGTAGATGGCGGCGCGCTCGCTCGGCTGCATGCCGGGCAGGGACTGGTCCCACAGCACGCGGCCCTGCATGCACTCCATGATGTAGAAGGCGCGGCCAATGATGGATTCGTCCTCGCACAGCGCGTACATGCGCGGCACGGGCACGTCGGTACCTGCCAGGCCGCTCATCACGGCAAATTCCCGCTCGATGGCGTGGGCCGAGGGCAGCAGCTTGGCCACCGGGCCGGGTTTGGCGCGCATCACATAGCTCTGGCGTGGGGTGATGAGCTTGTAGGTGGGGTTGGACTGCCCGCCCTTGAACATCTCGACGCTCAGGGGGCCCTCGAAGCCCTCCAGGTTTTGCTGCAGCCAGGCGCTGAGTGCGACGGTGTCGAAAGCGTGCTGCTCGGAGACAGCGCGGGTGCCGATGAAATGGTCGAAATTGCTCATGGATGGGGTCAGTGATCGGTGTCGATGATGTGCATGAGGGCGTCACGGTCGCGCACAAACAGGCCGCCCGGCTCGATGCGGATGATGTCCTCGCGCTCCATGGCCTTGAGCTCCTGGTTCACGCGCTGGCGCGAGGCGCCCAGCAATTGCGCCAGCTCTTCCTGTGCCAGTTGCAGGCCGATGCGCATCTCGTCGCCATGCGCCAGGCTGGGAATGCCGTAGCTGCGCACCAGGTGCAGCAACTGCTTGGCCAGGCGTGCGCGCAAGGGCAGGGTGTTGAGGTCTTCCACCAGGCCGTAGAGCTGGCGAATGCGCCGCGCATGCAGGCGCAGCAGGGCTTCGTACAGCTCTACGTGCTGGGCCAGAATTTTTTTGAAATCTGCCTTGGCCACGCCCAGGATGGTGGTGTCGCCGTGGGCATAGGCATCGTGCGTGCGCCGGTCCCCGTCGAAGATCGCCACGTCGCCAAACCAGATGCCCGGCTCCACGTAGGTCAGCGTGATCTGCTTGCCCGAAATGGAGGTCGAGCTCACCCGCACCGCACCCCTGGCGCAGGCGATCCACTCCTCTGGCGGATCGCCGCGTGCGGCGATCAGGTCGCCGTCCTTGAAGCGTTTGACGTAGGCGCATCGCAGGATGTCGTGTCGAAGTGAAGGGGAAAGGGTTGAGAACCAGCGGCCTGCATTGATTGCAGCGCGTTCGTCGATGGTAAGAATCGGATCGTCCATGGTCTGTCTTTTGGGTGACTGGAAACGCGTTCATTGTCGCGTGCGGGACCGGCGCGACGCATGGGGGTTGTCACCTGCGTGTCTGCGCAGGCGCGGCGAAGCCCGCCAGGGTGCATGGCGCGACTTGCATTTTTAATGAAAATGGGCTGTAGCGCCCTTAATATAAGCGCAAGCAGCTATAAAAATGATAGCAAATGCAGCCTGTGGCCGCAGGGCGCATCAACGCCAGTGGGGCGTGCGCTTGTCCAGAAACGCGGCAATGCCTTCGCCCGCGTTGGCGTGTGCCAGGTTGCGCAGGAAGTGCGTGCGTTCCAGGTTGAGCTGGCTGCTCAGCGGCTGGTGCGCGGCTTCGTCCAGCAGTTCCTTGCAACTGGCCAGGGCGTTGGGTGCGCGGCCATGCAGCGTGTCGGCCAGATCGAGGGCTACCTGCAGCGCTTGCCCCGTGTCGGCCAGGCGGTTGAGCAGGCCCAGCGCATGCAGGCGCTCGGCGTCCACCAGGTCGCCGCACATCAGCAGCTCGGCGGCCAATGCGCGGGGCAGGGCGCGCGCCAGGTGCCAGCTTGTGCCGCCGTCGGGCGACAGGCCCACGCGCGCATAGGCCGTGGCAAAGCGCGCGCTGCGTGCCGCCACCACCAGGTCGCAGGCCAGCACCAGCGCAAAGCCTGCCCCGGCGGCGCTGCCTTCAACGGCCGCAATCACCGGCTTGGGGTAGGTGCGGATGGCTTCGATCCAGTCGTGCAGCGCGGTGAGGCTGGCTTCCTGAGCGGGCAGGTCTTGTGCGCGCTGTGTTTGCAGCCGCTGCAGGTTGCCCCCGGCGCTGAAAACGCCGCCTTCGCCCGTGAGCACCACGCTGCGCACCTCGGCATTGCGTTCGGCGCTGCCCAGGGCCTCGATGCCTGCGGCATAGATGGCGGGGTCCAGCGCATTGCGCAGGCCGGGGTTCGAGAGGGTCAGGACCAGGGTCTGGCCGTGGCTGGTGCTGCGGAGTTCTGCGGACATGGAGGTGGGCTGTAGCGCTGAGGGATTCCTATTCTTCCACGTGCTGCAGGCTCAGGCCCAGCGCACCGCGGCGGCGCAGCCAGGGGCTGGGGCGGTAGCGTGGGTCGCCATACACCGTTTGCAGGTTGAACAGCACCTCCAGCACATTGGTGGGGCCCCAGCGGTCGCCCATGGCCAGCGGGCCCAGCGGGTAGCCCAGGCCCAGGGTCACGGCGGCCTCCAGGTCGGGCGGGGTGCAGATGCGGCGCTGGCAGATGTCGGCGGCGATGTTGACGATGCAGGCCACCACACGCTGGGTGACAAAACCGCCGCTGTCGCGCACCACGCTCACGGGTTTGCCGTCGCGCGCGAGCAGCGCATGGGCGGCGGCGTGGATGTCGCTGCGCGTGGTGGGGTTGGTGGCCAGCACGCGGCGCTGGGTGGAGGCCTCGTCGATCAGCATGTCGATGCCGATGGTGCGGGCCGGATCCAGGCGCTCGACCACGGCCACGGTGGTCACGTCAAAGCCCAGCGGCGCCACCAGGATGAGGGCGCCAGCGGACGGTGCGGCACCGGTTTCAATGTCTGCGCCCAGGTTCTTGAGCAACTGGTAGATCTCGGCGCGCCGTGCTGCGCGGGGCGACACCCACACGGGCGGAACGGAGTCCACCTGCGGCGCGGGGGGCTCGGCGGGCTGCTGAGCTGTGCCATCCGTGTAGCGGTAAAAGCCCTCGCCCGTCTTGCGCCCCCACAGGCCACCGGCCAGGCGCTGCGCCGTGGTCACGCTGGGGCGAAAGCGGGGTTCCTCGTAGAACTGGTGGTAGATCGACTCCATCACCGGGTGCGACACATCCAGCCCCGTCAGGTCCATCAGCTCGAAAGGCCCGAGCTTGAACCCGGCCTGTTCGCGCAGGATGCGGTCCACGGTGGCGCAGTCGGCCACGCCTTCCTCGACGATGCGCAAGGCCTCGGTGGTGTACCCACGGCCTGCGTGGTTGACGATGAAGCCCGGCGTGTCCTGCGCGCGCACCGGCGTGTGGCCCATGGCACGCACCAGCGCATCGAGCCGCTCGCACACCACCAGGTCGGTGCGCAGGCCGGGCACGATTTCCACCACCTTCATCAGCGGCGCAGGGTTGAAGAAATGCAGCCCGGCAAAGCGCTCGGGCCGCTGCAGGCAGGCGGCCAATGCTGTGACCGACAGCGACGAGGTGTTGGTGGCCAGCACCGCTTGCGCGGGCAGCAGGGCTTCCAGCTCGGCAAACAGGGCCTGCTTGGCGTCTGTGCGCTCGACGATGGCTTCGATGACCAGATCGCAGCGCGCCAGCGCTGCCGGGCTGTCCACGGCCTGCAGTTGTGCGGCCCATGCGCTGGCCTGTGCTGCGCTGATGCGCTCGCGGGCCAGGGTTTGTTGCCAATAAGCGACAACTGTGCCGCGTGCGGCTTCTGCGGCGCCAGGCTGCGCATCCAGCAGCACAACCCGGCAACCCGCCTGTGCGGCCAGTTGTGCAATGCCCCGGCCCATGGCGCCAGTGCCCACCACGCCAACGGTCGAAAAAGAGTGGTTCTTCATGCGGTTATCACTATGTCTATGTCGATAGATTTTGTGCAAGAATCGGCGGCTACTTTTGCAAAAGAATGTAAGCGTGATTGTCCGCTATGTCCTGATCCCTCTTTGGCTGGGTGCTGTCGCCGGTACGGCGTCGGCGCTCACGGTCGGCGCTGCCCGTGGCGGCGTGGTGCTCGGGCGCCCCGTGGATGTGGCGGTGGAAGTCACCCCCGACCCTGGCAAGGCGCTTGCGGACTCGTGCGTGGCCGCCGAGGTCTCGACGGGCGATCGTCCGCTGAGCCAGGTGCGCGTGCTGCCGCTGCCCGAAGTGCCGGGCCGCACGTCGCTGGTACGCGTCCAGACTGCTGCCATCGTGGATGAGCCGGTCGTCAACATCACACTGTCGGCTGGTTGTGCAGGCAAGATCACGCGCAACTTCACCTTCCTGGCCGATCCGCCCGACTACGTGGCCAGCGGTCGGCCCGTGGTGATCGCGCCATCGCCTTCCGCAGCCACGCCAGCCCCGGTTTCGGGCACGGCTTCGGCTTCGGTGGCACAGGCTGCTGCCGTGTCGCCACGCCGCGCGGCGGCGTCTGCTGCTGCGGCGCAGCCCTCCGACCCCTCGCTTGCCGCGCCCAAGGCACCGCGCAAAGCCGCACCGCGCCCCAAGCCGGTGGTGGCCAAGGCACCGGCGCCCGCCCCCCAGCCACAGTCACGCCTGGTGATGGAGCCGCTGGAGAGCTGGCTGGCCGACGATGCACCGCTGCCCTTGCCTTTGCGTTTGAGCACCGATCTGTCGCTCCCGCAGGACGCCACCACGGCGCAGCAGCGGGCACAGGCCCTGGCGCAGTGGAAGGCCTTGAACATGACGCCGGAGGAAGTCCTCCAGGAAAGCGCACGCAGCGCGGCCCAAAGCCAGGAACTTGCTCTGGCGCAGGGCCAGGCCGCCCAGGAGCGCGAGACCGCCGTGCAACTGCAACAGGCCGTGCGCGAGCGCTTTCCGGCCAATGTGGTCTATGCGCTGATGGGCCTGGTGTTGGTCGCCCTGGCGGGTGTGGCCTGGGCGCTGTGGCGCATGCGCCAGTTGGCCCAGCATGCGCGTACCGACTGGGAAGCCGCCCTGGCACGCGAGGCGGTGGCCAGCGCAGTGCAGGCCGCGCCCGCACCGTCGGTTCCGGCGCCGCTGGCGCCCTTGGCGCCTGTGCCGGTGGCCGAGCCAGCGCATGGGCCAGCACATGGGCCAGCGGCGGTGCCGGTGTCCGAAGAAATCCAGCCCAGCGCGTCGTTGTTTGCCGAGCTGACCGGCACGGTGGCCCCCGCCCGTGGTGCAGACACGCTGCCCGAGGACGCCAGCCCGGCGCCCGAGCCGCCGTCGCCCGTCCGCCCGGCCGCGCCCGCTGCAGGGGCCGAACCTCAGTTGCGCATCAACCCCGAGGAACTGTTCGACCTGCAGCAGCAGGCGGAGTTCTTTGTGTCTGTCGGCGAACACCACCAGACCATTGGCGTGATGAAGCAGTACATCGCCGCCAACGAAACCACGGCGCCTGCGGCCTACCTTGATTTGCTGCGGCTGTACCGGTCGCTGAGTCGCGTGGAGGACTTCAACCAGCTGCGCGCCCAGTTCCACCAGCACTTCAATGCCCGCGTGCCGGAGTTCGCCGCCTTCAACCGCCCCGGCCGTGCCTTGTGGGGCTACACCGAGGTGCTGGCCCAGATCGAGGCCGTGTGGAGCGACGAATCGGTGCTGCCCTTGCTGGATCGCCTGTTGTTCCGCCACGGCAGCACGCCGCACGAGCGCTTTGACCTGGAGGCCTGCGACGACCTCTTGCTGCTCTACGCCATTGCCCGCACCACCTCGCCCGCATCGCGGGGTGTGCCGCCACCACGCCAGCGCACCACGCCGCAGGCGGCTGAGTTGATCCCACCCCAGGCGGCTGCTGCAGTGCCCACGGCGGCGCAGGCCGCAGAGCGCAAGAACGATTTTGACGACAGCATGCTGGACTTCGACTCGGCTTGGCTGCGCGAGCCCCCGTCGCAGCAAGACCCGCTGACCAGCGTGCCCCCCCGAGAGCCATGTGGAGCCCCACATGCTGATCGACTTTGTGCTCTCCGAAGCCGCGCCCATCCCCGAAAACGACCTGCCGCCCATCACCCAAAGCGATCTGCCCCCCGTGGCGCCCTCGGGTGCGCCGGGCCAAGGGCAAGTGGTCGGCTTTGGCACCCACAACGACCGCTTCGAGGCGCGGCACGACCCCGAACTGCACAAAAAGTCCTGAGTGCTTAGGGTTTTGCTATTAATTTAATAGCTGCCTGCGCTTATCCATAAAGCGCTAGAGCCTGATTTGACCTTAAACTTTCAGGCCCCCGCCATGGCCTGGAGCAAGTGCGCTGCGGCGGCCTCCGGGTCGGGGGCGGCCACCAGGGCGCGCACCACAGCAATCGATCCCACACCAGTGGCCCGCACTGCGGCAAACTGCTCCAGCGCAATGCCGCCAATGGCCACCAGTGGGTAGGACGCCTGCATCAGCCGCGCATAGGCGGCCAACCGTGCCACGCCCTGCGGCGCCGTGGCCATGCGCTTGAGCGTGGTGGGGAACACCGCGCCCAGTGCCAGGTAGCTGGGGCCCACAGCGTCGGCACGCAGCATTTCGGCGTAGCCATGCGTGCTCACGCCCAGGCGCAGGCCGCTGGCGCGCAGCTCCTGCAGCGCGGGCGCGGGCAGGGCGTCCAGGTCTTCCTGGCCCAGGTGCACGCCGTAGGCCCCGGCGGCAATGGCCTCGCGCCAATGGTCGTTGATGAACAGCAGCGCACCCGTGCCCTGCACGGCCTGCACGGCTGCGCGCACC
This sequence comes from Giesbergeria sp., assembly GCA_023150295.1. Lineage (GTDB taxonomy): Bacteria > Pseudomonadota > Gammaproteobacteria > Burkholderiales > Burkholderiaceae_C > Simplicispira. The sequence goes on from JAKLLE010000001.1 coordinate 86,035, forward strand.
TCGTGGGCAATGGCGGCAGGGTCGTCCGACTTGAAGCGCAGTTGCACCGTGGGCACTCCGGCACGCGCCATGCGGCCGACCCAGGCAGCGTCGGGCAGCACGGCGTACAGGCCCAGCGCGCGCGGGCAGGACGCAAAGGCCTGTGGGTGCGGCACGGGTTGCAGGCCAAAGTCGCGCGCGTCGTCGGGCCAGTGCCGGGCATCGAACTGGCCGGTGCGCAGCGTCTGCGCCTGCCAGGCGCGGGCCAGCACCAGCGCGTCGGCGGCGACAAAGCCCAGCGCGCTGCAGGCCTGCAGCGCGGCCTGGAATGCGGGGTGGGCCTCGGCGCTGGCGGGTACGGGCTGGGCCGTACAGGGGGCAAAGCGTTCGGCGTGTGCCTGCACGATGGCTTGCGCCATGGCCGGAATGGGGGCGGGGCTGTTCATGTAGCGCTGCTCATGCCTGGTGCCAGAACGGCGTGCCCACCAGCGGGGTGCTGGGCTGTGCGGCCTGCTGCGGCTCGATGGCGCCTGCCAGGCGTGCGGCACGCCCGGCCTGCACGGCATCGGCAAAGGCGCCGGCCATGGCCACGGGGTCTTGCGCCAGCGCCACGGCGGTGTTGAGCAGCACGCCGTCGTAGCCCCACTCCATGACCTGGCAGGCGTGCGAGGGCAGGCCCAACCCGGCGTCCACCAGCAGCGGCACGTCGAGCCGCTCGCGCAGCACCTGCAGGGCGTAGGGGTTCATGGGGCCGCGGCCCGTACCTATGGGCGCGGCCCAGGGCATCACCGCCTGGCAGCCCACATCCACCAGGCGCTTGCACAGCACCAGGTCGTAGGTGGTGTAGGGCAGCACGTAAAAGCCCTCGCGCACCAGCGTTTCGGCGGCGGCCACGAGGTTGAGCGTGTCGGGCTGAAGCGTGTAGTCGTCGCCAATCACCTCAAGCTTGATCCACGGCGTGTTGAACACCTCGCGCGCCATGTGCGCGGTGGTGATGGCTTCCTGCACGCTGTGGCAGTTGGCGGTGTTGGGCAGCACGGGCACGTTCAAGCTGGACAGCAGCTCCCAGAAGCCCTGGCCGCTTTCGGCCGGGTTGCTGCCCTGGCGGCGCAGCGATGCGGTGACCATGGCGGGACGGGCGCGCTCCACGGCCGCCTTGAGCGCCGCAGGCGAGGGGTAGCGCGCCGTGCCCAGCAGCAGGCGGCTGGAGAAGCGCTGGCCGTAGAGAACCAGGGCGTCGTCGGTGGAGGAGGCGTTGTGCATGGTGTTAGCCCCCGGTGACGGGGGAGATGACTTCCATCCGGTCACCCGCATTCAACGGGTGGCGCGGGTGTTCGGTGGCGGGGATGAATTGCGTGTTCACGGCCACGGCGTAGGGCGGGCGGGCCTGCAGCGCGGCCAGCGCATCGGCCACGGTGGCGCCCTCGGGCAGTTCGACGGGCTGGGCGTTGATGAGTACCTGCATGGGAGTTTGCTGCGATGTCAGTTTTTCAAGGGGCTTGCACCAGCCGGGATGCATGAAACTGGCGCGGCCCAGGCCAGCGGCCACCGTGCAAGGGCCGCCCCGCCGCACTGGTGGTGTCCCCCTCTCCCCCTGCCCCTCTCCCACCAGGGGAGAGGGGGTAACACCTCCCCTCCCCCCGCGCGGGGGAGGGGTCGGGGGAGAGGGGGCATCGAAGGCGACTCAGGAGGGTGATTCACTTCAACAGTTCCATGGCCAGGTCAAACTGCTGGGCCAAAGGCGAGGCGCCACCGTCCAGCACCTGCAGCACCACATCGTGCAGGGCCGGGGCAATCATCCAGCCATGGCGGTACATGCCGTTGACCTGCAGCGTGCGCGGCGCGAGCTGGCGCACGGCGGGCAGGTTGTCGGGCAGGGCAGGGCGGCACTGCACCGACAGCTCCAGGATGCGCGCCTCGGCAAAGCCAGGATGCACCGCGTAGGCGGCGCTCAGCAGTTCCAGCGTGGAGCGCACGCTGGCGCTCGAGAGGTCTTCGGACTCGATCTCGGTCGCGCCAATGACAAAAACGTTGCCCTCCTTGGGCGCAATGTAGGCCGGGTAGCGTGGGTGCAGCAGGCGCGTGGGGCGTTGCAGCGTGACTTCGGGCGCGTGCACGCGGATCACTTCGCCGCGCACGCCGCGCAGTTGCGGCCATTCGCCGCGTGCGCCCAGGCCCCGGCAGTCCAGCACCCAGCCCGGATGATCGGGGCCAAAGTCGGCCAGCTCGCGGGGCGTGTTCCAGTGCAGTTGCACACCCAGGCGTTCCAGCTCGTGGGCCTGCGCGGCCAGCAGTTGGCGGTTGTCGAGTTGGCCTTCGCCCGGCAGGTACATGCCCTGGGCAAAGCGCGAGGCCAGCGCGGGCTCGACCTCGGCCATGCCTTGCGCATCCAGCGATTGCACGGCAGGCAGCTCGGTCACCAGGGCGCGCGTGGCATCAAACTGCTGGCGCATGCGCGTGGCTTCCGGGGCGTCCTGGCGGTGCCACACCAGCAGCGTGCCTTCCTGCTGAAAAAACACCGGCTGCGCCAGTGGCGCAATCAGCTCGGGCCAGCGCGTGAGCGAGTGGCGACCCATGCGCACCACGCCGTGCTCGGCCACGGCCGATTCGGCCAGCGGCGCAATCATGCCGCCCGCCACGCGCGCAGCAGAGTGCTCGGCCAGCGGGCCGCCCTTGTCGTACAGGCTGACGGCATGGCCCTGGCGCGCCAGGGTGACGGCCAGCAGGCGGCCCAGCAGGCCAGCGCCCAGAATGGTGAAGGAGGTGTGAGCGAGCGTCATTGCTTGTCCGATGAAGGTTGAAACCAGGGGACAAAACGGGCAGGCGCCTGTACTGGAAACTCCCCACGCCAGCATGACCTGGATCGGGTAACGGGGCGCGGTGATGCCCCAGGGTGTTTCTCAGTCCGCAGCCACCGCAGTGGCGGGACACCCCTGTTTCGTCCGTAGCCACGAATTACAGCACAAGCCGTATTCCCTGGGCTTGATGTGGCACAGGCATAATTTTTTCACCATGACACACAGCCAGAATTCTTCTGCCCCTGCGCCACGCTACGTGCGCGTGCTCTCCATTGCAGGCTCCGACAGCGGCGGTGGGGCGGGCATCCAGGCCGACCTCAAGACCTTCAGCGCCCTGGGCTGCTACGGCATGACGGCCATCACCGCCATCACCGCGCAAAACACCCAGGGCGTGCGCGCCATCCACGGCGTGCCGCCCGACATCCTGCGCGCCCAGATCGAGGCCGTGGTCGAGGACATCGGCGTCGATGCCGTCAAGATCGGCATGCTGCATTCCCCTGAAGTGGTGCAGGTGGTGGCCGATGCCATCTGCCGCTACCAACTGCCGAATGTGGTGCTCGACCCCGTGATGGTGGCCACCAGCGGCGACCGCCTCATTGCCGCCGACACCGTGGACGTGCTGGTGCGCGGGCTGTTCCCGCTGGCGCAGGTGGTCACCCCCAACCTCGACGAAGCTGCGCTGCTGCTGGGCCGCCCCATTGACGGTATAGAGGCCTTGGACGCCGCCGCCCAGGCCCTGCGCGCGCTGGGCGCACCTGCCGCCTTGCTCAAGGGCGGGCACCTGCCGGGCGATGAGGTGGTGGACGTGTTGGCCCTGGCGGACGGCCGCCTGGCGCACCTGCGCTCGTCACGCATCGCCACGACCAACGGCCACGGCACGGGCTGCACGCTCTCGTCGGCCATCGCCGCCCACCTGGCCCTGGGCCATGCCCTGCCCAGCGCCGTGGCGCAGGCGCGCAGCTACATCCTGGGCGCCATCCAGGCGGGCGCCGCCGTGCGCACCGGCCACGGCCATGGGCCGCTGAACCACGGCTATGCGCCGGTGGCGCAGGTGGTGCAGTAACTGCGCAGGTTTTCCGTAGCGTACGGCTTTGCCGCAACGCGAAGCAAATGTTCCCGTTCAACAGCACTTGAGAGTTGGACTGGCAGCGTATCGATCTACCTGTCTCATCCCGGACGATTATAGGGTCGCTTGTGGAACAGGTGCGGGTGCTCCTGATACCAGTCCTTCATGGCCTGCATCGGCGTCTTGCTCTTGAGTGCTGACTGCGGCAGTTGGTGGTTGTACAGGGCCACATAGCGCAGCAAGGTCTGCTCCATGTCCTCGCGGCTGTTGAACCGGTGGGTCTTGAGTACATCAGCGATGCGGCCATTGAACCGCTCCACCATGCCGTTGGTTCTCGTGGTTCTGGGCTTGGTCAACCGGTGTTCGATACCCAGCTCTTGGCACAACTGGTCGAACTCATGGTTGCCGCTGGGCTCGCGCTCCCTGCTGGCAAACAGGCGGTCGGTGAACTCCTTGCCGTTGTCGATCAGCAGCTTGGTGATTCTGATCGGACAGGCCTTGTGCAGCGCCCTCAGAAAGGCCTGGGCACTGGCTGCGGTCTTGTTGGCCTTGAGTTGTACGAACACCCATCGCGTGGCCCGGTCGATGACCACGAACAGGTAGCGTCTGCTGCTCTCATCCTGCATCTGGGGCAGGTACTTCACGTCCATATGCACATAGCCTGGCTCGTAACTCTTGAACGCCTTGTGCACAGGCTGTGGTTCCTGGGGCCTGAGGGCGTTGAGGTTGCCCGCTCCATGGCGACGCAGACACCTGTCCAGGCCTGAGCGCGAGACATGGGGGCAAATAAACTCCCGCGTGACGGCCAGAAGGTCATCCAAGGGCAGCAGCAAGGTGCGCCGCAGGTGAACCACCACGGTCTCTTGTGCAGGCGTGAGCACGGTCTGCAGGTGATGGGCCGTATGCGAGCGGTCGCCAAAAACAGAGCGCTTCTTCCACTTGTAGACCGTCTGCTCGGTAATCCCATAGCGCTGGGCCAGGATACTGGCTGTTTCGCTACTGGCCGCGATCTCGGCCCGCACTGCAGGTGTGGTGCGAGCGTTCTTGTGCAGGGCTATCAACATGGCTTCACTCCCCTGGTGGATTGCAAGGACTCAATCAACTCTTGCAGAACCGCTCGGGCCATGAACAGTGGATAGCATTTTGGGTCTATGCAATCATCCGGGATGCGACATCTACCGTCTACACGGTCCACAACAGCTTGAGGCTAATGGACAAAAGTACCACCGCCAAAAAGCCCCGCAACAGATTATGGGGGAGCCGCGAGGACAGCATGGCCCCGATTACCACGGCTGGAATCGAACCTAATAGCAAATTGCTAAGCAAGTGCACATCCACATTGCCAATCAGTACGTGCCCAAGTCCCGCAAATACAGCCAATGGCACTGCATGCACGATATCGGTGGCAATCAGGCGTGGTGGCGTCAAGCGCAGCGGGTACAGATAGGCTAAAAATACCGCACCCAGGGCTCCCGCCCCCACCGATGTGAGCGTTACAAGCACCCCAAGCACAGTACCCGCTAGAACCGTCAACGGAGCTTGCACTGCCTTGAAATGTGCTCCATCGGTGATGCGAAGTTTGCGACCCAGGGCGTGCAAAGATGTTTGGCACAGCATCCCCAACGCAGTCAGCATGACAACTACCGAAATCGCCATACTGAAAAAAGACACTGCCCCCGCATCCACTGGGCGCCAAGCCATCCACAACAAGGTTAGCGCCGAGGCTACCAAGCTCCCCGCCCACAGTCGCCGAACCACGGGCCAATCGATTAACCCGTGCCCGTGGTGTACATGGGTTGCAATCAGCTTGGTGATGGCAGCAAACCATAGGTCGGTTCCTACTGCGGTCATGGGTGTCACCCCGAAAAGCAGCAGCAACAGCGGGGTCATCAAAGCACCGCCGCCCACGCCAGTCAAACCCACCAGCAGCCCGGTCACGGCACCTGCAGTCAATTGCCCAATATCCATCTCAATCCAGCACGTCGATGATTTGCTCCACGCACACCTCAGGCGGTGCGTCCGTGGTGCGAACACGCACCTGCGGCGACTCGGGTGGTTCATAGGGACTGTCGATGCCCGTAAAGTTCTTCAGCTCCCCTCGGCGCGCTTTTGCATAAAGACCTTTCACATCGCGCCGCTCGCAGGCCTCCAGCGGCGTGTCCACAAACACTTCGATAAATTCGCCCTGGGCAAACAGACCACGTGCCATCCGTCGCTCACTGCGAAAGGGTGAAATGAAGCTGACCAGCACCACCAATCCGGCATCCACCATCAGTTTGGCCACCTCTGCCACACGGCGTATGTTCTCCACACGGTCAGCGTCGGTAAAACCCAGGTCGCGGTTTAGACCATGGCGTACATTGTCGCCGTCCAGCAAATATGTGTGCCTGCCCAGGGCATGTAAGCGCTTTTCCAGCAGACTGGCCAGTGTGGATTTGCCAGATCCCGATAAACCGGTAAACCAAATGCAACGGGGAACCTGTTTTTTTTGAAAAGCCCTTGCCGCTTTGTTCAAACCCAGGGCCTGCCATTGGATGTTGCTGGCGCGTCGCAATGCAAACTCTATGCGGCCAGCACCCAATACCTCTCGGCCCAGCGCGTCTAACAGTACGAAGCCGCTCTTGTCCACGCCTCCGACCATTGCCAGCTCCATGCTGGTGGACAAGTTCACCAAAGCGAATTCGTTCTGCCCCACGGTCTTTGCAGCAAGGCGCGCGCCAGTGGCAATGTCCTCACGGTGCTTGATTTCGGTTACCGTGGCGGTGGCTTCGGAGGCCGCAGTGCGCATACGGTACTGCCTGCTCGGCACCAAAGGCTGCGCGTGCAACCACACTAGGCGCGCCATATACTGGTCTGCCTTTTCACATGTGTGTTTAGGCGGCTGAGGCTCGGAGCGTAGGCTCATCGCTAGCCCCTCCAGGCATGCCAGCAGGCTCGGGCCGGTGTACCAAGGCATGTTTGCACTGTGTTGCAGCAAGTTGTCCCCATCAAGGCACGACACTGGAACTGCTCGCACGTCTGCCCAACCTGCTTCAGCCGCAGCAGCCATGTGGACGGCCACCAGGGCGTCAAATATCGACTTATCAAAACCCACGGCATCCATTTTGTTGATAATCAGCACCCCATGGCGTACACCACACAGCGCTGCAACATGGGCAAAAAAGCGGGTTTGTGTTGCTGCACCCTGGCAAGCATCCACCATCCACAGCGCGACACTGGCTTGGCGTTCAGGCGCGAACATTGCGCTGGTGCACTGCGTTTGCCAGGCTCCATTGGTCACGACGAAGTGTCCATGTGCGGTGGCAAACTTACCGTCCAAATGGAATTGCCCGTCGGGTTCCTCGGGCGAGGGGCATCCGAGCAAGCGGCTTAGCAAAGTAGCCTTACCATCGCCCTCACGACTGAAAACCCACAGGCGCAGCGGAGTAGAGGTAAGCGACATTTCATCAGTAGGGGCGGGACAGTTGGTGGGCAAGGCGGGCATCAAAACTGGACTTCGGAACACTATTGTCCACGCTCATGGCCTTCCCAGGAACAGGTACAGCGTCTTGTGCCCGCCTTGCCCCCAGTCCAGGCCCACATAGGCAGGCCCCAGGGCCGTGGAGGCGCCCAAGAACAGGCCCAAGCCAGCGCGATCAATCCTTGCGCTTTGCACACCCAGAGGTGAGCGCATGCGTGCGTATTCGAGCGACGCCCCCGCGTACAGGCCCGAACCAAAGGGCTGCGGCAGGCCCACCAGCCGCTGGTAGTAGGTCAGCGAACCCAGCCCCAGGCCCTTGACCAAGAACTGCCCCGTCTGGAATCCGGAAAGATTCTGGAATCCGCCCACGCTGATGACGTCCAGCACGTTGTTGCCGGAGGCGCTGACGCTGGCCACATGCACCCGTGCCTTGAGGGTGTGGGCGCCCCAGCTGCGCGCTGCGATGCCCTCCAGGTCTGCGCGCTTGTAAATGGCCGCGTCGTCGTGTGTGCCGTCCTTGGCCCAAAAGGCCTCCAGCCGCGCTGCGCTGCCCGATCGCGGGAAGTCCAGTCCATCCAACTGGTCGTACACCGCCCGCAAGCGCAAACCATTCAGCCGGGACTCAAAGGGCGGCACGCCACTGAGGCCGATTTGCGGACTCGTCTTGACCTTGGCCTTGACCAGGCCCACGTGCAGCTCACCCAACGCATCCTGCAGACCAGCGCCCAGCTCCAGCTCTGCACGGCTGATGGAAAACTCGCCCACCGACCGATTGCCGATGAACACCTGCTTGGGCTGTTTGCTCAAACTCCAACGCGGCTCCAGGTACCAGGAAGAGCCAGACCACAGGGGCTGGATCCAGCGCGTCTCGAATTGCTGCGACTGCCCGAAGGAGCCCATGACCTGCCACTCCCCCCCCGCTGGCGTTGAGCCAGGTGCGGCGCAAGGCAGCCTTCACTGCAAAGTCTGCGTTGGAGCGGCTGTCCGCGCTCCCGGCGAAGCCCACCTGCAGGTAGTCAGGGCCCCAGGGCTTTTCTTGAGGGTCCACCCACAGGGTGTAGCTTTCGCCGTCAGGCCGCACTGAGTAAGCAATGTTGGTGAAGTTTCCACTGCCGCTCGAGGGACTTGCAGAATTCCTCAACCCAGCCGAATTTGCCTCTGCGTGAGGCGCAAAAAAAGTTGCGGGCACCGCCCAAAAGGCTGGAAGATCAGGGTATCGAAGTCTGAACTTGGTGCCCGCCCATGAATACTACCCT
>JAKLLE010000089.1 GCA_023150295.1 Giesbergeria sp.
CGAAGTTGACGATGCGCTCTACCGGCTCAACCACCGACCCCGCAAGTGCCTCAACTACCGCACTCCCCACGAGGTGTTCATGGGCTTGGAGATTCGTCCGTTACACTGAAATTCGGTGCACTTTGTAGTTGAATCTGCGAAGAAAAGTGCGGTTTTAACCCGCCAATCAAGCGCCAATAGCTCCTGTTTTCATAGCAAAACCCATGACCCACGCCACCGAATTCGCGCCCGGCCTCGTTGTCCAGGGCGTCACGCCACCGCTCCAGCTTTCGCAGTTCGGCTTGATTGCCTTCGACATGGACTCCACGCTCATCAACATCGAGTGCGTGGACGAGATCGCCGACGCCGCTGGCCGCAAGGCCGAGGTGGCGGCCATCACCGAAGCGGCCATGCAGGGCGTGATCACCGACTACAAGGAAAGCCTGCGCCAGCGCGTGGCCCTGCTGCGCGGCGTGCCCGTGTCGCACATGGAGCAGGTGCTGCTGCACCGCATGCGCTTCAACCCCGGCGTGCGCGAGCTGGTGCACGCCTGCCGCAATGCCGGGCTGGCCACGCTGCTGGTGTCGGGGGGGTTCACCTTTTTTGCTGACCGCGTGAAGGCGCAACTGGGCATCCAGTTTGCCCGCGCCAACGTGCTGGACATCGAGGACGGTGTGCTCACCGGCCGCATGGTGGATCAGAACTGGGGCGACATCTGCGACGGTGCCGAGAAGCGCCGCACCCTGCTGGAGGTGGCGTCGCTGCTGGGCCTGCGCCCCGAGCAGACCATTGCCGTGGGCGACGGCGCCAACGACCTGCCCATGATGGAGGCCTCGGGCCTGTCGGTCGCCTTCCACGCCAAGCCTTCGGTGCGCGCCCAGGCCCAGGTGGCCATCAACAGTGGCGGGCTGGACCGCCTGCTTGAAGTCGTTCGGCCTTGACATGCCTGCAGCCCTGGGCTGGCTGGGCCAGCACCTGCGCAAGCGCTGGCGCGCGCACACGCTCAACCTGCTGATGCTGCTGGGGGTGCTGGCAGGCACGCACTGGTGGCAAACGCGCAACCTGCCCGCGGGCCCGCTGCCTGCCTTGCCACTGGAGCTGACCAGCGGTGAGCGGCTCAGCCTGGAACAATGGCGCGCGCGGCATCCAGGCCAGGCAACGGCACTGTACGTTTGGGCCCACTGGTGCCCCATCTGCCGCGTGCAGGAACCCACCGTCACCCGCTTGCAGCAAGACCACCCCGTGCTGACTGTGGCCCTGCAATCAGGCCAGGCAGCCCAGGTGGTGCAACTGCAACAACAACGCCAACTGCCCTGGACCACAGCGGTAGACCCCGAAGGACAGCTTGCTGGCGCCCTGGGTGTGCATGCCGTACCCACCTTGCTGGTGATCGACGCCCAAGGCAAGGTGACCGGTTCATCGGTGGGCTACACCAGCGCCTGGGGCATGCGCTTGCGGCTGTGGTGGGCCAACTGGTAGCCCGACTCGCAATTCAGTTCACCGGTCGCGGCAAGCCAGGTACCAGTGCGATGGGAATGACGCCTGTGGACGAGGCCGCCTGCCCGGCGGGCACCATCAGGTCTTCCAGGGTCAGCGCATCCAGCACGGCAAAAAAGCTCTGCATGGCTTGGCCCAGCACGCTTTGCAGGCGGCAGTGGCTGCTCAGGCGGCACTGGTTGTTCTGGGGGTCAAAGCACTCCACCACGACAAAGTCCGACTCGGTGGCGCGCACTACCTCCCCCACGTTGATGTCCTTGGCTGGGCGCATCAGGCGCATGCCGCCGCCCCGCCCGCGCGTGGTCTCCAGATAGCTGCGTGCAGACAGATCCTGCACGATCTTGGTCAGATGGCTGCGGGAAATGCCATAGGCCTGCGCCACCTCGGTGATGGTGACGGGCTGCGCCCGCTCGTGGCAGGCCGCGCAGTACATGAGTACCCGCAGGGTGAAATCGGTCCACTGGGTCAGTCGCATGGCAACGTCCGCTGGTCGGCATAAACAGGCATGTAATTTGCATTTTATTGGATAAAATAGTCACACAAGATACCCATTTACTAGGACATTCCCCATGAACGCCCCTCTTTCCTCCGCACAGGCCCAGGCCATGAACCCCGCCCTTTCGATTGGGCAGATCGCCGTCGAACTGCCTGGCGCCACGGCCGTGTTCCGCCGCCTGAAGCTGGATTTCTGCTGCGGTGGCCACCTGAGCCTGGCCAGCGCCGTGGCCGAAAAAGGCCTGGATCTGCAGGCCGTGCTGGACGAGCTGTCGCAGCTGCAGCGCCCCACCACCCCCACGGGCATCACCGAGCCAGTGGCGCTGATCGACCACATCCTGGCGCGCTACCACGAAGTGCACCGCGCCCAGTTGCCCGAACTCATCCGCATGGCCCAGCGCGTGGAAACGGTGCACCGCGCCAATCCCAACGTGCCCGCAGGCCTGGCCGATCTGCTGGAAGAAATCCAGCAGGAGCTGCTCACACACATGCACAAGGAAGAGGCCATCCTGTTCCCCATGCTCAAGTCCGGCGGCAACCCCTTTGTGGGCCAGCCCATCAACGTGATGCGTGCCGAGCACGTGGAGCACGGCGCAGCCCTGGAAAAACTCGCTGCACTGACCAACGACGCCACCCCGCCCGCAGGCGCCTGCAATACCTGGCGCGCGCTGTACGGCGGCATCGCCCAGCTCACCGACGACCTGCTCAACCACATCCACCTGGAAAACAACGTGCTGTTCCCGCAGTTCGAAGCCAAGGCCCAGCAGGCCATGGGCGGTGGTGGCTGCGGTGGCTCGGGCGGCTGCGCCTGCAGCTGATCGCCGCGCCACAGGCGGCAACAGGCACCCAGCGCTTCAGGCCTGGGTGCTTTTTTTTGTCTTTTCGAGTTCCAGCAGCAGGTGGAAATTGAACAGCCGGGTCGCCAGCACCGTCTCCGTCATGAAGCAGCTCAGCGCCAGCAGAAACGAACCCACCCCCAGCAGAAAACCGGCCACCGCCATGCGGCTGGCCTGCAGGCCCGCCGTTTCGCCCAGAAACAGCAGGATGATGGTGATGCCAATGAAAAAGGCACAGGCCGTGAGCAAGGCAATCGCCGCGTTGGCCAGGTAGCCCCGGCGGCGCAGGGTCAGCAGTTCCTGCACCGCCTGCTCCGAGGACTCGGGCTCGCGCCGCGCTCGTTCTTCCACCACCCGCGCGCGGTCGATGATGCGCGCCAGGCGCCCCGCCACCACACCGATCATGCCGGACACCGCCGTGAGCAGGAACACCGGCGCCACCGCCAGCTGGATGCCATGGGTGATGGCAGAGGTATCGAGCGCAAGAGGCATGGGCAAGGCAGCAAGTCAGGAAGCGCTCCATTATCGTCTGCCCCACCGGGAAATCCCTGCCCCGGACAGCAACACCATTCGTTACAAGACCGGGCTGGCAGTGCCACAATGAAGACGCACATCCACCCCACCGTTGCGCCATGGTTTTATCAGACACCCCCTTGTGGCACATGCTGCCCGTCGCCGTGCTGGTGGTGCGCGATGGCGTGATCCAGCACGTCAACCCGGCATGCCAGGTGCTTTTCGAGGCCGATGCGGTGGAACAGATGGTGGGCCACCCAACCACCGAGTTTGTGCACCCCGTGGACCAGCAGCGCTCCAGCGGCCGCATCCAGAAGGTGGCCAGCGCACCCGACAGCGGCATTCCCAACAAGTCCACCGAAATTCGCATCCGCACCTGCCGGGGCCAGTTGCGCATGGCACTGTTCACCAGCGTGGCCACCGAGGTGGACGGCCTGCCCTCGGTGCTGATCTGCGGCACCGACATGACGCACCAAAGCGAGATCCAGGCCCAGTTGCGCGAGAGCGAGCAGCATTTCCGGCGCCTGTTCGAGAACATGCAGGACGTGTACTACCGCACCAACGCCCAGGGCGTGGTGCTGCACGTAGGCCCCGGCGTGCGCCGCGTGCTGGGCTACGAGCCGCAAGAAATCATCGGCCGCACGGCCGAGTCCTACTACCCGCAAAGCTCGGACCGCGACGCGTTCAAGGCCGCCATCCAGACGCATGGCGCCGTGTCCGACTTTCCCGGCCAGATGGTGCGCAAGGACGGGCGCGTGATCGACATCTCCATCAGCAGCCAGGCGGTCTTCGACGAGGGCGGGAATTTCGCTGGTGTCGAGGGCATTTACCGCGACATTACCCAGCGCAAGAACCTGGAACGCGAGCTGCACCGCATGGCCAGCACCGACACGCTGACGGGCATGGCCAACCGCCGCGTGTTCCTGGAGCGCGCCGAAGCCGCCTTTGCGCACGCCCGCACCGAGAACCAGCCGCTGGTCCTGCTGATGCTGGATCGGGACCACTTCAAGCAGATCAACGACCGCCTGGGGCACCTTGAAGGCGACCGTGTGCTGATCGCGTTTGCACAGGCGGTGCAACTGCTGCTGCGTGCGGACGACACCGTGGGCCGCCTCGGTGGCGAGGAGTTTGGCGTGCTGCTGCCGCGCTCAGGCTACGACGACGCGCTGGCCATTGCCGAGCGCATCCTGCAGCACATCCGCAGCCTGGCCCTGCCCGGGCCGCACGGCCAGCCGGTGCAGGTGACCACCAGCATCGGGCTGGCCTGCCTGCTGCCCGCAGACCGCAGCCTGCGCGACCTGCTGGACCGCGCAGACCAGGCGCTCTACCAGGCCAAGCGCCAGGGGCGCGACCGCTGCGCCTGCGCCTGATTTACAAAGCCCGCGCCAGGCGCGCCACACCCTCGCGAATCTTGTCCACATCGGCGGTGGCGAACGACAGGCGCAGCGTGGCCGGGTCGGGGTGGGCGCAGAAGAACGGCGTGCCGGGCACGAAGGCCACGCCCTGCTCGATGGCGCGCTTGGCGAACACATTGCCGTCCGCCACCTTGCCGCCCGCGCCCGTCAGGCGCGCCCACACGAACAGGCCGCCCTGGGGCTGCACGAATTCAATGGCATCGCCCAGCTCCTGGCGCAGCGCGTCGCCCATGGCCTGGGCGCGCTCGGCATACACCGCGCGCACCTTGGCCAGCGTGGCTGGCATGCGGCCGGCCTTGAGGTACTGCGCCGCCGTAGCCTGGGCAAAGGTGCTGGTATGCGCATCCGAAAACTGCTTGCACATGGTGGCCTTGGCCAGCAGCTCGGCCGGGGCAATCATCCAGCCCACGCGCAGGCCGGGCGAGAGCACCTTGCTCAAGCTGCCGCAGTGCACCAACAGCTCGCGGCTGCCCGGCACGGTGGCCGAGAGGTTCAGCAGGCTGGGCGGGGGCGCCTCGCCAAAGTACAGATCGCCGTAGGGGTCGTCCTCCACCACGAGGGTCTGGTACTTCACGGCCAGTTCCAGCACCTTCTTGCGGCGCTCCAGGCTCAGCATGGCGCCGCTGGGGTTGCCGAAGGTGGGAATCAGGTACACGAACTTGGGCCGGTGCTCAACGATGAGCTTTTCCAGCTCGTCGGTATTCACACCGTTGCCGTCGATGGGCGCGCTGATGAGCTGCGCGCCATACAGGCGGAAGCACTGGATGGTGGCCAGGAAGGTCGGGCCTTCGACGATCACCTTGTCGCCGGGGCTGATGAGCGTCTTGCCCAGCAGGTCCAGCGCCTGCTGGCTGCCGGTGGTGACAATGAGGTTCTCGGGTGCCACGCCCTGTGCGCCCTTACTGGCCATGAACTGGCTGAGCTGCTCGCGCAGCGGCTGGTAGCCCTCGGTGGCGCCGTACTGCAGCGCGGCACCGGCCTCTTCGGCCAGGGCCTGGTTGACGGCGGCCTGGATGCCGTCCACGTCGAACATGGCGCTGTCGGGAAAGCCCCCGGCAAAGCTGATGATGCCGGGCTTGCCCAGCAGCTTGAAAAGTTCGCGGATGGCGGAGGTTTCTACGTTGTTCAGGCGGTCGGCAAATTGCATGGCGTGGTCACTGCGTGGTTGGCGGGGATGCCGCATTGTCGCCAATCGGCGCGCAGTTTTCCTGCTTGCACCGTCCCACCGCCAGGTTTTGCGCAAGCCGCTTGCGCGGCCCATGCAGCTATTGCATAAGGTCATGGTTTGCCCCAGGCGGAGATGGCTTATGCCCAGTCCCGCCCCTAGAATCGTTCGCACATCGACAAGGAGCCAAGGAGACCACCATGCCCCATTCCGCGCTCTCGGACCTGCTGAGCTTTACCCAGGAACACGCAGGCTCGCCCACCGGCTGCATGAGAGACTTCATCGCCGCCTACTACGAAAACGCCGACCCCGACGAGCTGCAGACCCGCGGCCCGGCCGCGCTGTTCGCCAACGCTGCGGCCCACTGGCGGCTGCTGCAGGCCCACACCGAGCCCACCAGTGCGCAGGTGCGGGTGTTCAACCCCACGCTGGCCGAAGACGGCTTTGTGAGCGAGCACACCGTGGTTCACATCGTGCATGCCAACATGCCCTTTCTGGTGGATTCGGTCACCATGGCCATCAACCGGGGCAACCGCACAGCGCACTGGATCGTGCACCCGCTGCTGGCCGTGCAGCGCGACGCCAGCGGTGCGGTGCAGGCGGCCTCCAGCGCCGCCACAGCGCGCGCGCAGGGCACGCCGGTCGAATCCGTGATCCTGGTGGAATGCGACCGCATCGTCCATGCGCAGGACCGCGAAGCCCTGGCTGCCGACCTGCAACGCGTGCTCAGCGATGTGCGCGCCACGGTGGAAGACTGGCAGGCCATGCTGGAGCGCCTGCGCACCGCAGCAGAGGCAGTTGCACACTCCCAGCTCTCGCCCAGCGGCCGCCAGGAAGGCATCGACTTTCTGCGCTGGCTGGAAGACAAGCACTTCACCTTCCTGGGCGCACGCGACTACGACCTGGTGCGCGATGGCAACAGCGTCAGCATGCGCGCCAAGCCCGGCACCGGCCTGGGCATTCTGCGCGGCGCCGCGCACACCGAACAGACCGTGCTGCCGCCCGAGGCCGTGGCACTGCTCGAATCGAACGAGCTGGTGCTGGTGACCAAGGCCATGTCGCGCGCCACGGTACACCGGCCCGCCTGGCTGGACTACATTGCCGTCAAGCGCTTTGACACACAGGGCGAACTGGTGGGCGAAACCCGCTTTCTGGGCCTGTACACGTCCACCGCCTACACCGCACCCGTGGGCGACATTCCCCAGGTGCGCAGCCGCGTGGCCGCCGTGCTGGCCGCCGCAGGCGTGGTGCCCGAGAGCCACGCCGCCAAGTCGCTGCAGTCCATTCTGGACGTGTACCCGCGCGACGAGCTGTTCCAGATCGACACCCCCACCCTCACCGAGCACGCCATCGGCATCCTGAGGCTGCAGGAGCGCCAGCGCACGCGCGTGTTCCTGCGGCGCGACGTGTTCGGGCGCTTCACCTCGGCGCTGGTGTTTGTGCCGCGCGAGCGCTTCAACACCGAGCTGCGCCTGAAGATCGGCGAGGAACTCATGGCCGTGCTCGACGGCCAGTCGGTCGAGTTCACCCCCATGCTCACCGACAGCCCGCTCGCGCGCATCCACTACCTGGTGCGTGCCCGCGAGCGCGCCCCACAGCATGTGGCGCAGCAGGCGCTGGAGGCACGCATCGCCCGCCACACCGAGCGCTGGGAAGACCAGTGCACCGGCGAATTCCTGCGCGCCCACGGCGAGGGGCCGGGCCTGGCGCTGGCGCACCGCTATGCCGATGCGTTTCCCACGGGCTACCGCGAGTCGTTTTCGCCCCAGGTGGCGGTGGAAGACGCCGACACCCTGGCCACGCTCTCGCCCGGCGCGCCGCTGGCCGTCAAGCTCTACCGCCCGCTGGACGCCCAGCCCGGCATGCTGCGCCTGAAGGTGTACAGCACCGCCAAGGTGGCGCTGTCGGACTCGCTGCCCGTGCTCGAACGCATGGGCGCGCGCGTGCTCGACGAACACCCCTACCGCATCGGCTCCAACGGCAGCGCGCTCTGGATCCACGACCTGGGCCTGCAACTGCCCGCCCACACCGACCTGGCGCGCGTCAAGCAGCGCTTTGAAGACTTGTACGTGGCCGCCTGGCGCGGCGAGGTGGAGAACGACGACCTCAACCGCCTGGTGCTGGCCACCGACCTGGACGCGCGCGCCATTGGTGTGCTGCGCGCCTACACGCGCTACTTCAAGCAACTGGGCTTTGCCTACAGCCAGAGCTACATCGAGGCCACGCTGGCGCGCAACCCGCAGCTCACCCAATCCCTCGCGGCGCTGTTCATGGCGCGCTTCGACCCAGCGCTGGACGCCGAGCGCACCGAGCGCCTGCAGGCACTGCGCAGCAGCATCGACGCCGACCTGGCCCAGGTGGCCAGCCTGGACGAGGATCGCATCCTGCGCCAGTTTGTGGCCACCATCAGCGCCACGCTGCGCACCAACGCCTGGCAGCAAGGCAGCGATGGGCTGCCCAAGCCCTACCTCAGCTTCAAGCTCAACCCGCGCGAGGTGCCCGGCGTGCCCGAGCCCAAGCCGCTGTATGAAATCTGGGTCTATTCCCCACGCATGGAGGGCGTGCACCTGCGCGGCGGGCGCGTGGCGCGCGGCGGCCTGCGCTGGTCCGACCGGCGCGAGGACTTCCGCACCGAAATCCTGGGCCTGGTCAAGGCCCAGCAGGTCAAGAACACGGTCATCGTGCCCGTGGGCTCCAAGGGCGGCTTCGTGCTCAAGAACGCCCCACCCGCCACCGACCGCGAGGCCTACCTGGCCGAAGGCGTAGCCTGCTACCAGACCTTTCTGCGCGGCCTGCTGGACGTGACCGACAACATCGCCAAGGGCGCCGTGGTGCCCCCGGCCCAGGTGGTGCGGCACGATGGCGACGACCCCTACCTGGTGGTGGCTGCCGACAAGGGCACGGCCACGTTCTCCGACATTGCCAATGGTGTGTCGGCCGAATACGGCTTCTGGCTGGGCGATGCGTTTGCCTCGGGCGGCTCGGTGGGCTACGACCACAAGAAGATGGGCATCACCGCACGCGGCGCGTGGGAGTCGGTCAAGCGCCACTTCCGTGCGCTGGGCGTGAACACGCAGACCACGCCGTTCACCGTGGCGGGCATTGGCGACATGTCGGGCGACGTGTTCGGCAACGGCATGCTGCTGTCCGAGCACATCCAGCTCGTGCTGGCCTTTGACCACCGACACATCTTTATCGATCCCAGCCCCGACACGGCGGCATCGTTTGCCGAGCGCCAGCGCCTGTTCCAGTTGCCGCGCTCCAGTTGGGACGACTATGACAAGGCCCTCATCTCCCCCGGCGGCGGCGTGTACCCGCGCACGGCCAAGTCCATCCGCCTGAGCCCCGAGGCCCAGGCCGTGCTGGGCATCGAGGTGCAGGAGCTGGCCCCGGTGGAACTGCTCAAGGCCATCCTGCAGGCCCCCGTCGATCTGATCTACAACGGCGGCATCGGCACCTACGTCAAGGCCAGCTTCGAGAGCCATGCCCAGGTGGGCGACAAGGCGGGAGATGCCTTCCGCGTCAACGGCAACGAGCTGCGCTGCAAGGTGCTGGCCGAGGGCGGCAACCTGGGCTGCACGCAGAACGGGCGCATTGAATTCGCGCAAAAAGGCGGCCTGATCTACACCGACGCCATCGACAACTCCGCTGGGGTGGACTGCTCGGACCACGAGGTCAACATCAAGATCCTGCTGGGCGCCGTGGTGGAAGCGGGCGACCTCACCCTCAAGCAGCGCAACGACCTGCTGGCCTCCATGACCGACGAAGTAGCCGCGCTGGTGCTGCAGGACAACTACTACCAGACCCAAGCGCTGGACATTGCCTGCCACCGCCCCCTGTACGTGCTGGACGGCCAGCAGCGGCTGATGCACTGGCTCGAAGGCGGCAAGCGGCTGAACCGGGCCATCGAGTTCCTGCCCACCGACCAAGAGATCGCCCAGCGGCGCGCGCGCAAGCAGGGCCTTACCGCCCCCGAGAACGCCGTGCTCATGGCCTACGCAAAGATGGCCGTCTTCGACGAGCTGGTGGCCAGCAACCTGCCCGACGACCCGTTCTACAGCCGCACGCTGCAGGCCTACTTTCCGCAGGCCCTGCGCGAGCGCTTTGCCCAGGCCATGCACGCACACCCGCTCAAGCGCGAGATCATCGCCACCTTCATCACCAACACGGTCATCAACCGCACCGGCGCCACCTTCGTCAACTTCCTGGCCGCCGAATCGGGCGCAGCCACGGCCGACGTGATCCGCGCCTTCACGCTGGCGCGCGAGATCTTCGACCTGGAACCCCTGTGGGACCAGATCGACGCGCTGGACTACCAGGTCGGCAGCACACTGCAGCTGGATCTTCTGCACAAGCTCATTGCCATTGCCCAGCGCGCCTCGCGCTGGATGCTGCGGCTGCGCAGCTCGGACCAGACCGACATGCCCACCCTCATCCAGCGCTACCAGGGCCCCGCACGCGAACTGCGCACCCACCTGGCCGACTGGCTGCCCGCAGGCGCCGTGCAAGGCTGGCAGCAGGCCACGGCCACGCTGGCACAAGCCGGAGTGCAGGAAGCACTGGCCCACAACCTGACCGCGCTGGACCACAGCTTCCCGGCGCTGGACCTGGTGGACCTGGCGCAAAGCACCCAGTCCAGCCTGGAGCAGGCCGCACGCGCCTACTTCGGCGTGGAGGCCAGCCTGGACCTGGCGCAGTGGCGCACCCAGATCAACCGCCTGCCCACCGACACCCTGTGGCAAACCCAGGCCCGCGCCAGCGCGCGCGACGACGTGTACTCCATCGCCGGTCACATCACCCAGGGCCTGCTGCAGCGCCACGAAGACCTGGGCGCCTGGCAAGAGCGCAACGCCCGCTCCATCGAACGGCTGCAGCGCCTGCTGGCCACCATCCACACCCAGGCGCCCGACCTGGCGCCGGTGTCCGTCGCACTGCGCGAACTGCGCCACTTGGCTTGACCCCCTGCCCCCCATGCGCACCACCGACATCGAGTCTTTTTTCGCCACCCTGAAAGCCGCCAATCCGATGCCGAACACAGAGCTGGAATACACCAGCGTGTTCGAGCTGCTCGCCGCCGTGCTGCTCTCGGCCCAAGCCACCGACGTGGGCGTGAACAAGGCCACGCGCAAGCTGTTCCCGGCGGCGAACACGCCGCAGGCCATCCTGGACCTGGGCCTTGCAGGACTGGAGGGCTACATCAAGACCATTGGCCTGTACAAAAGCAAGGCCCGCCACCTGATGGAGACCTGCCGCATCCTGGTGCAGCAGCATGGCGGCGAGGTGCCGCGCACGCGCGAGGCACTCGAAGCCCTGCCCGGCGTGGGCCGCAAGACGGCCAACGTGGTGCTCAACGTGGCCTTCGGCCAACCCACCATGGCGGTGGACACGCACATCTTCCGCGTCGGCAACCGCACCGGCCTGGCCCCCGGCAAAAACCCGCTGGAGGTGGAAAAGCAACTGCTCGCGCGCGTACCTGCGGCCTACGCGGTGGACGCGCACCACTGGCTCATCCTGCTGGGCCGCTACGTGTGCCAGGCGCGCAAGCCGCGCTGCTGGGAATGCCGCGTGGCCCCCTGGTGCAGCCACCAGCCCAAAACACCGCAAGCCTGAAGCTCTGAATGCTATTATTTTGATAGCCACCAGCGCTTACCGGACGGGCGCCAGAGGCCAAAAACACATGTAACATTCTGGCAGCCACCACGCTCGGCGCTGCGGTGGCTGAGCGGCCAGGGGCTGGCTATACTGGCCCAGCACCGCCCCCACCACCGCCCAAGTGAACCGCCATGGCCCTCGACCCGCGCTCCCTGCTCTTCATGGCCGCCATCATGGCCAGCTTCATGGCGGTGGTGCTCTTTTTCATGCGGCGCTCGTTTCCGGCGCACATCCGCGGCATTGGGCTGTGGGCGCTGGCACCCGTGGCCTGGGTCACGGCGGCTGCACTGCTGAGCATGCGCGGGCTCATCCCCGACTTCGCCTCCATCGTGCTTGGCAACGTACTCACCGTGGCGGGTTCTGTGCTGTTCTACTTGGGCTGCAAACGCTTTTACGGCCAGCCCACCCACCAGTGGCGCTGGGGCGCCGCCGTGCTGGCCGAAGCCGTGGTGCTGGCCTGGATGACCCATGTAGCCCCGTGGCCCGGCGGGCGCATGGTGGTGTTCACCGCCATGATGCTGGCGGTGTTCGGCAGCAACCTGCACTTCATGCTGCGCCATGGCGAGCCACGCTTTCCGGCGCGCCTGGTCAACTGCGTGCTGGCGCTGCAAATCGGCGTGCTGCTCGTGCGCCTGATTGCCGCCCTCACCGGCCAGGCCAGCAACCAACTGCTGGACACCTCGCTCATCCAGATCGTCTACCTGGGCAGCTACGCGATGTTTGTGCTGATGCTGTCCATCGGCGCCGTGCTGCTGGCCACCGACCGCCTGACGCGCGAACTGGAACACCTGGCCACGCACGACGCCCTGACCGGCGCACTGAACCGCCGCGCCATCCTGCAACGCTGCGCCGACGAAGTGGAGCGATGCCGCCGCTTCGGCAAAGGCCTGGCCGTGCTCATGCTGGACCTGGACCACTTCAAGACCGTGAACGACACCGGCGGCCACCAGCACGGCGACGCCGTACTGGCCCACTTCGCCCGCAGCGTGGGCCACACCCTGCGCCGCACCGACCACCTGGGCCGCTACGGCGGCGAAGAATTTCTGGTGCTGCTGCCCGAAACCGACCTGCCCGCCGCCCTGCAAACCGCCCAACGCATCCACGACGCCCTGGCCACAGGCCACGCGCTGGACTGCCATATCAGCATCGGCGCCAGCACCTGGGCGGGCCCACCGGACAACCTGGACGCCCTGCTCGGGCGCGCCGACCAGGCGCTGTACCAGGCCAAGGAGCAAGGCCGCAACCAGACCTGCACGGCGTAAGGGCGGGCCCATCGGCCGCGAGCCGCTTGCCAAAAATGGCTGTATGCATTTAAGGGGTATCTATTTAGCTCCAGCAGCCCCATTGATACTGTTATTTCATCCAGCAATGGTATCCGATTGGCTCTCCCCGGTGTTCTTGCTCACGACATCCCCATACGTCACTGGCGGCGTAACCACCGCTTGCTGCAGC